>DATEXS010000110.1:0-5460 GCA_035256725.1 Anaerolineae bacterium | reverse complement strand
ATGGAGGCACCCGCCTGCACAACCAGTCGGGGCTTATCGCGGGGTATCCGGGACACCAACAGCGACGCAACCAGATACATGAAAGCCACGATGGCAAATGATCCCTTGATCCCTAGCACCTTCACGGTCAGCGGCGCCAGGATCACCAGCCCAACTACCTGTGTGCCGATGAGGGTCAGATTGAACAGAGCGTTGGCGGTCAACAGCCGCTCCTCGCCCACCAGCATAGGGATGGTTGTCGCCTCAGCCGGGGCAAAGAACTGGCCGATGGCCGAAGAGATGAAGGTAACGGCATAGATAACTAGTAAGAGCGACCATCCACCCAATCGATCCAGCACCACGATGTAGGTAGCAACCGTCAGGACACGGATGCCGTTGCTGGCCAGCATGACCAGCTTGTTGGATAACCGGTCTACCACTATCCCGGCCACAGAACTCAGTATCACGGCTGGCAGGCTGAAGGAGAGTATCATGACCGCCATGTGAGCTGTGGAGCGAGTAAGGGTCTCAATGAGGACTATCTGGACGAAATGGATGCCGTTCTGCGCCGTCTGGGAGAAGATCTGCGCCATCCAGAGGACGAAGAAGTTGCGGTTCTTGATGACGGCGCCGAAGGTTCTGTCGTGGACCATTACTCGTGCCCCGGCGAAGGAGATGCCTTGCCTTGGGACACGAAGGCCTTGACCCGCTTTTCGAATGTACGTCTTGGCATTAGCACCCTGCGATTACACTTCAGACACTGCATCCCGATGTCGGCGCCCACGCGCACCACGCGCCATTCGTAGTTGCCACAGGGGTGCCTTTTTCGCAAGCGAACGACATCGTTCAGATGCACCTCCATCACCATTTGGGCGGTTTCTCCTCCAGTCAGCAACACACTATTCTACTACACAGACCGCGGAAGGACCAGTCCTTTACCTTGCCCCGATTTGTGGTATAATAGCAGCAGGAAGGCCCTTGAGGCAAGGAGTTTTAGAAGCGCATGTTCAATCTGGATCTAGGACGTTTTATAGCCATCATCGTGGCAGTGTTGGTCGCCATCGACGTTCACGAGTTTTCCCACGCCTGGGTCGCCAGCAAGCTCGGCGACCCCACGGCTAGGAATCTAGGAAGGGTAAGCCTGAACCCCTTGGTCCACCTCGACCCCTTGGGTACGCTGATGATCTTCCTGACCGCGCTGACAGGCTTCGGCATCGGCTGGGGTAAACCGGTGCCCGTAGACCCGTACAGGCTTCGAAATGGACCCATGAAGGGGATGGGCATTGTGTCGCTAGCCGGCCCTCTAGCCAATCTGGCCACAGCGTCAGCGCTAGCTATACCCTTCAGAGTAGGCATGCTCTTTCTCCCCGGCATAGTACTGGAGTTGCTACTGGTCGTCTCCATGGTCAATATCGGCCTGGCCATCTTCAACCTTATCCCACTACCGCCCCTGGACGGCTACGGCGTGCTCATGGGCATCCTGGGAAGCATTCGCACCCCTTGGGCCTATCGTTCGGTGTACAGCATGGCTCGGTACGAACGCTACGGTCCCATGGTACTGCTAGTGGTGATCATAGCCGACCGGTACATCCCCATCCTGAGTTCTGTCATCTACCCGCCTTACTCACTGCTGAGACAACTGATTCTGGGGGTTTGACCGTTTTGGGGGCCCTCTACCGCGTACGCCAGTTCACGCTGGCCCTGGGAGCGCATTTCGCAGGGGATGGGGCTGACCACCTGGAGACATGCCTTGGCGAGCCTCAGTTACAACTGTACCGCCAGATGTCCTCCATGGATCAGCGGCACTGTCTGGCCACCTACCGGGCACTTCGTGACGGTGGTCACGCAGATCCCTCTTTGCTGTGCGCCGCGCTGCTCCACGACGCTGGGAAGACACTGGGTCCGGTACGCATTTGGCATCGAGTAGGAGCCGTCCTGGCCAGGGCCTTGGCGCCCAGCTTGTGGGCGCGTGCCCGTGGCAAGCCTGGGAGCTTACTCTATCCATGGTACGTACACTGGCAGCACGCCGCTCTGGGGGCAGAACTGGCCAGACAGGCGGGATCCAGTTCCGAGGTTGTGTGGCTGGTCGCCCATCACGAGGACCAAACGCCGCCCGTGGATGGTGACCAGCGAATGAACAGACTGCTGGCAGCCCTACAGGCTGCAGACCGGGTCAACTAGAGCCCAATTGTGTACAGGAGGCAGTAATGTCTGAACCCAAAGTTGCCATTGTGGGGCTTGGATTGATTGGGTCTTCCTTGGGCCTGGCGCTGCGAAAGGCCCAGCCCGAGTTTAGGATTGTAGGTCACGACAAAGACAGCGCTCTAGCCAGGAAAGCGTACGACTTGGGCGCCGTTGAGAAGTGGGAAAGGAACCTCATCTCCGCGGTGGAAGAGGCCGAATTGGTGGTCATTGCCACATCCGTGGCCGACGTCAGGAAGGTGCTGGAGTCCATAGCGCCCCATCTTAGCGCCAACTGCGTTGTCACCGATACCTCCACCATCAAGGGTCAGGTTATGCGTTGGGCAGACGAGTTCCTTCCCCAGACGGTGCACTTCGTTGGCGGCCACCCCATGGTGCGCCATCAGAACCAAGACGTAGATGCCGCTGACCCAGAGCTGTTCGTTGGGGCCACGTATTGCATCGTGCCCTCTCCCAAGGCCCATCCAGCCGCCATCGAGCTGGTGACCAGCATGGCGCTCGCCGTGGGCGCGGAACCTTTCTTCCTGGACGTGAGCGAGCACGATGGTCAGGTCGCGGGCGTAGAGCACCTACCCATAGTATTGTCCGCCGCGCTCCTCCTGAGCACTACCCAGGCCCCTTCGTGGAGAGACCTGAGAAGACTCCCGGGTGAGGTCTTCTGGAGGGCGACTGAGTTTCCATCCTCGGATCCTGATTTGAACCGAGAGGTTTCCTTCGCCAACAGGGAGAGCATCTCCCGTTGGATCGATATGTACGTGGATAGTTTGAAGGAACTCCAGGCGAAGCTAGGTGAGGCTGATGAAGAGACCTGGGGGGCCTTGTTAGAGTCACTGATGGACGCCCGTAGCCGGTGGATGCAGGGCAAAGCCACACCTGAGGAAGAAGCCAGCAGCAGGAGCATGGAGGATCTCCGCAGCATGACCTCTTTGGGCTCCATGCTGGGGCTGAACCAGTTCCGCGACCTCAGGAAGAGGATGGAAGAGCGCAAGCGGTAGTGACATGCCGTATACCTACATCCTGCGCTGCGCCGACGGTACACTCTACGCCGGTTGGACCAACGATCTCGAGCGCAGGCTTCGCGCTCATCGACAGGGTAAGGCAAGTCGGTATACGAGGGCCCGACTGCCGGTATCCCTGGTCTACGAACGGGAGTATACCACCGCCACGGAAGCCCGACAGCAGGAGGCTGCAATACGGCGCTTAGCTCGAAGGCAAAAGCTGGAGTTGATCAACGGCTCCAGATCTTGATCCTGGCTCCCACTTCCTTCTTCGCCGACTACGGCTGCCACGTTCGGATCCTCCTAGAGACGCTAGCCCTTCAGCGGCTGGGTCACGCTGTCACCATCTGCACCTATCGCAACGGCGAGGACATCGCTGGGCTGCCTATCGTGAGGACGCCGGCCCTCCCCTGGCGCAGGGGGTACGAGGTGGGATCCTCTCTTCACAAAGTGGCCTTCGACGCCCTGCTCTCCGTAACTTCCTTGCGCTGCACTCTACGGCAGAGGCCAGATGTAATCCACGCCCATCTCCACGAAGGCGCGCTCATCGGCTACGCGCCGAGTCGCCTGTGGCGGGTCCCCTTGCTCTTCGACTTCCAGGGCAGTCTCACCGGAGAGATGATCGACCATGGCTTTCTGAGATCGGGTAGTCTCTGGCACCTACCGCTGCTGGGATTGGAGAAGCTCATCGATCACCTGCCCGAGGCCATCATCGTCAGCTCTGAGCACGCTGCCCGGGTGCTGACACACGAGTTCGCTTGTGACCACAAGCGCATCCACGTGATCCCAGACGCCGTCGATACCGACCTCTTCCAACCACGGGCATCTCAAGAAGACGCACTGGACCTGAAGCGCCTTCTCGGCATCCCCTTGGAAAGGCGGGTCGTGGTCTACCTGGGCTTGCTCGCCGAGTACCAGGGGATCAGCCTGTTGCTGCAAGCGGCCCAGGAGTTGGTGGAGTCGCAGGGGGACATCCACTTCTTGATCATGGGACATCCCAACGTGGAACACTATAGGCACCTTGCCGCCGGGATGGGTTTATCCGAGAGGGTGACCTTCACCGGCCGGATCCCCTACGGCGAGGCCCATCGCTATCTGCGCCTCGGTGACGTGGCCGTCGCGCCGAAGCTCTCGGCCACTGAGGGCAGCGGCAAGCTGCCCAACTACATGGCCATGGGTTTGCCCACGGTGGCCTTCGATACCCCGGTGAGCCGAGAGTACCTGGGGGAGTGGGGGGTATACGCCAGGCTTGCAGACCACATGTCGCTTGCCCAGGCCATCGCATCGGTGATAGAGAATCAGCAGCGAGCTGCGACACTGGCCCGCAATCTGCGCCAACGAGCCGTACAGCTTTACTCCTGCTCAGTGCTCCAAGATCGTCTGGCGGACCTCTATTCCAGCACGCTGGCCCTTAGCTGAGCTCCTCAGCCCGATCACCGACTGCCGGCCAGAGCGCGACCGTTCACCATCTGTCCACCCTGGTGGGTGACTGTGGCGGCACGCGCCGCAGTGGAGCGTTACTCAGCTTTGAGTATCGAGCCACAATAGGGGCACTCCGCCGAAGAGGGCCCTACCCAGGTTGTCTCCGACTCCTTGATGGGCCCGCCACACTGAAGGCATTTGCCCGGAAGCTCGCCCCGACGCATGCCCGGGCGCACTGGAGCAGGCAGTCGGCTTAGTTCGCCCTCCAGCCCCTCGGCCTCGGCCAAGCGCCCCTTTTCCCGCAGGATCTTGACCATCCTCTCCACCAGCCTCCGAGCGGCTCCCGGTCGCCCGGCGCGCTTGAAGAGATCCAGCGCCCTCAGGCCCCTCTCGTACGCCGCATCTAGATCGTCGAGGCTCAGGTAGCATCGAGCGGCCTGGGCGGAGAGATTGGCAGCCTGGAAGAGCCGCCCCCTCTCCTCGGCGCCCTGGGCCAAGTCATCGAACGCCCTGGCTGCCTCCTCAAACTGGCCCTCTTCCCACAGCCTCATGGCCCGCCTCACTGGCTCCGGCACAGGAACCCCTGGTCGCATCGGCCGCCCTGGCCTGCGAAATCTCAAGGAGCCAAGAGGTCGCCTTCGAAACATGATCGTCCTCCTCGATCATCCCGTAAACGGCCCATGCTCCCGGCGCCCCCTTTCGATGAGGGGCGCGCCCAGGAGCCAGCAAGGCTTCTAGCTAGGTGCGGCCTCACTCAACACGAAGGCGCCCATCACCTTGGGGCCCGCGTGGCAGGCCAACACCGGCCCCCCTTCCACCACGCGCACCTCTTGCCTGTTCAGTCCAGCCTTGTCTGCCA
>DATEXS010000109.1:0-5931 GCA_035256725.1 Anaerolineae bacterium | reverse complement strand
GGGGCTTTCGTCGGTGGCTTCTTCCTGGCCTTGGGCTGGATATGCGCCATCACCGGCCTGCCGGTGATGTGGATGTGGCACCTATCCAGGTTGGTGTTTGGGTTTCTTCTCCTTCTGTCTGCGTATCTCTTCATCGCCCTCTTCCTTGAAGACGTCAGACAACGCGTCGTTGCCTACCTCCTGGTCTGCTTCTCCGCCGGATTCGGCTGGGTCGTCCTCCTCACTGGCCGTTTCTCCATCCTAGGGTTTGATCTCATAGACTTCAAGATGCCGGAGGCCCACGTCTTCTTCACCCTGGTCACCTTCCCCCACTTCGCCGTGGGGGCAACGCTTCTCCTGGTCGTTTTCATTCTGGCCCTTCTCTTCCACAGAACTAGGCGCTGGAGATACGCCCTTCTGGCCGCGGCTGCGAGCTTCGTGCTGTCTATAGTCCATCCCTATAACCTGTTGGTGGCCGCAGGTAGCCTGGGCCTTTGGCTCCTGGTGATCATCTGGCGGGAACGGCGCCTTCCCTTCAGCGAGATCACAGCGGTGGTGATCATCGGCATGGTGGCTCTGCCCCCGTTCCTCTACTACCTGTACGTCTTCTCCACCAATCCTGCCTTCGGCGCCTGGGCCTCCCAGTCCGGCAGTCCTTCACCCCACCCCCTCCACTACCTCATCGCATATGGCCCCCTCCTTATTCTGGCCCTCCCAGCCATAGTGCGGGAAGTCAGACGCGCAGACACTCAGCGCATTCTGCCCGTGCTCTGGGTAATCGTGGTGGCTCTCCTGCTCTACGCCCCTCTCAAGCAACAGCGACGCATGGTGGAGGGGGTGCATGTGCCCCTTAGCCTCCTGGCTGCCGTGGGGCTTTACGGCTACTACCTGCCCCGGTTGGAGGCGTCGCGAACGGTGAGGAGGCTTGCCACCCTCCGAGGCGGCGCATACTCGCCCCGCAGGATGAAGAATTTCGTCCTCTTCGTGGCCATCGTCCTGACC
Source organism: Anaerolineae bacterium (assembly GCA_035256725.1). Taxonomy (GTDB): domain Bacteria; phylum Chloroflexota; class Anaerolineae; order UBA7937; family B3-Chlor; genus JAUVXJ01. The sequence goes on along the minus strand of DATEXS010000109.1, from coordinate 4,950 downwards.
ATCCCCTCCAATCTATACATCCTGGCCAGTCTCGCCGCCACTGCTGTCGTGCACCCATTTCCCTTCTTCCACGAGCGCGCCGAGAACGAGGCCATAGACTGGCTGGGCATCGAGACCAGGCCCACCGACACAGTCCTGGCCGCCTACGGGACGGGGAGTTACATACCCTCTCGCATTAGCCACAGAGTGTTCGCGGGCTACTGGGCTGAGACCGCCCACTTTGAGGCCAAGATCGAGATGATTGACCGCTTCTTCCAGTCCAATACGCCCGACCCCTGGAGGAGAGAACTCCTGAAGGAGTATGGCATAGGCTATCTCTTCTATGGTCCTCGCGAGGCTCTCCTGGGGGATTTCGACCCCAACGGGTCAGTCTATCTCTCCGCCGTCTTCGCCAACGAGCTGGTTACTATCTATGCTGTGACAGGGCAGGAGCTGTAGACGAGATGGCGGGCAGAGGCTTGGCGCGAGATCGCCGGCTGTTGTTCGATCTTTCGGTCCTCTTCCTGCTCACGCTGTCCGTCAGGGTCCTCCTCGCCCTGCCCCAGCAGCAGCCCCATTACTTCGACGCCTACTACTACTACAACGTGGCGGAGAACCTGCACTTGGGTCGCGGGTTCACGGTGGACTTCATCTGGAACTACCTAGATGCGCCCTCCGCGGTGACTCATCCCAGCAATCTGTATTGGACGCCCCTCTCCTCGATCCTGGCCTGGTTCTCGATGGGGCTCTTTGGCACATCGTACCGGGCGGCTCAGATACCTTTCGTTCTGCTCTCGTCGCTGCCGCCCCTCCTGGCCTACGCCATCTCCTGGCAGATCTACTCCCGCCGCGATTACGCCTGGCTGGCTGCCACCTTGACCGCCTTCGCGCCCTTCTACCTCAAGTACTGGGCCTGCCCTGACAACTTTGCTCCCTTTGCCGTGTCCGCAGGCCTATGCCTGGTCACCATGCACCTGCTGTGGAGTAGACGACGGGCAAGATATGCCCTGTTCACTGGCGCGTTGATCGGAGTAAGTCACCTCGCGCGTGCCGACGGAGTCCTGCTCTGGGTGTCCTTCGGCGTATTCCTGATAGTGATACTCCTCGGGGAACGTCGAGGGAAGCAGGAGCCCTACCTAGCCGGTCAGAGTCTCACGGTCGCGGGCGCCGCCCTCTGGATTGCTCTTGCGCTGGCTGGGTACTTCGTGATCATGCTCCCCTGGTTCTGGCGGAACTGGACAGTGATCGGCGCGCCCCTCTCCAGCGCCGGGACCAAGACCGTCTTCCTCCGCAGCTACGCCGATCTGTTCAGCTACTCAGCGGACCTCACCTGGCGCAGCTACCTGGGCTGGGGATGGGGAGAGATCCTGCGCTCCAAGGCGTCTGCCGCGCTTCACAACCTGGCAGTGGTCCTAGGTGCCCTTCAGTTCCACCTGGCCCCCCTGGCCCTGGTTGGGCTTTGGCAGCTCCGCAGGCAACGGGCGTACCTTCCCTTCCATGTCTATGCGGCGACGTTGTACCTGTCCATGACCCTGATCTTCACTTTCCCCAGCACACACGCCAGCATGCTCCACTCTACAGCCGCCCTGCTGCCTTTCCTTTTCGCGGCCACCCTCCCGGGGATAGACGCTGTGGTGGGCTGGGTGGCCCGCCGAAGGCGTACGTGGCACGCACCCACCGCGAAGGTGGTCTTCCGTTTCGGCCTGACGGCGGTAGTGGTGGCCATCAGCCTCTTCGACTACAGCCGATCGGTCTTCCTGTCGCTGGACCCCGTTGGTGTTCGACCCCTGTGGAACCAGGCCAACACTGGGTACCAGGCGGTCTCCCTTTGGCTGGACGAGCACGCTGCCGACGATGCGGTCGTGATGGTGGTAGATCCTCCAGCCTACTACTACTTTACCCACCGACCCGCTATAGTGATTCCCAACGAGGAGATCGACGGGATCCTGGAAGTAGCCTCGAGGTACGCCGCCGAGTATCTGATCCTGGAGTATGACCACGTCCCCTCCCTCGATCCCTTCTATCATGGTGAAGCCGCTCATCCCGCGCTGGCCCTCGAGCACACCTTCCAAGATGCCAGCGCGAACGAGATACAAATCTACAAGATCCGGAGGTAAGGGCTAGATGCGGAGACCCACTCCGCCCGTCGTGCTCCTTCCACTCCTGGTCGTCGCCGGGAGCCTGCTATACCTGGGATACTCCCTGCACTACGGATTCCTGGGTTTTCCACTGGACGATGCCTGGATCCACCAGACCTACGCGCGTAACCTTGGCCAACACGGACAACTGGCCTACAATCTGGGTGAGCCCAGCGTTGGCTCCACCTCGCCCCTGTGGACTCTCCTGCTGGCCCCCACCCACACCCTCGGGCTGGAGCCAAGGCTGTGCACCTACCTGCTGGGAAGTGTCTTGCTTCTCCTCGCCGGCTGGTTCACCTATCGCCTCAGCACTCGCATGTTCCCCGAGAGCGGCTGGGCTCCGCTGGCCACCGGCGCCGTCTGCATCCTGGAGTGGCACCTCGTGTGGGCCTCCTTCTCCGGAATGGAGACTATCCTCTTCATCATACTCTCACTCCTGCTGATGGAGAGATGCCTGGCCGGCGAAAGGCCGCTTGTCGTCGGTTTCTTGGGTGGCCTTCTCACGCTCACCCGCCCAGAAGGAGCGCTGCTGCTACTGCTGGTAGCCCTCTACACCATCTGGAGGAGGTCCTGGGGGAGCCGCACCCTGACCTTCAGGCAGCTTTCCATAGCTGTGCCCCTTCTGGTCGCGGGGTTCGCGCTTCCAGCCCTGCCCTACCTAGCCCTGAATCTTCGGGTGGCTGGAAATCTGCTCCCCAACACCTTCTACGCCAAGCAGGCCGAGTACGGGCCTGTGTTGGCCTCTGTACCTCTGTGGGTTCGCTGGGCTAGAGTCGCCTTGGCCACTGTGATCGGTGCCCAGATTCTCCTGATACCCGGCTGTCTCTACGCTGCCTACAACGCGGTAACGCTCCGCAAACCGGCCCTCATTCTGCCGCTGGCCTGGTGGTTCGTGCTGGTAACCTCGTACGCCGTGAGGCTGCCGGTCACCTACCAGCATGGCAGATACGTCATACCAGCCATTCCGGCGCTCCTCCTCTTGGGGGTCTGGGGCACCAAGGGCCTGCCCCGTCTCCACCGCGTCCCCAGGCAGGCCCTACTGATCTCCGTCCCCCTGCTGCTAGTCATCTTCTGGATTCGAGGCGCGCAGCAGTACGCCGCGGATGTGCGGATCATAGACAGCGAGTTGACGGCGGCTGGTGTCTGGCTCAGCGGCCATACGTCGCCGAGCGCACTGGTGGGTGCCCATGACATCGGAGCCGTCGGCTACTTCTCGCAGCGCACTCTGGTGGACACGGCTGGACTGATCACGCCGGAGGTCATACCTTTCATCCGAGACGAAGAGAGGTTGCTGTCCTTTCTGGAGGAAGAAAAGGTGGACTATGTGGTGATCTTCCCATCCTGGTACCCGGTACTGGCCGGTGACCCACGGCTGTCTCCTGTCTACCGCTCCGCCGCCCCTTGGATCAGAGAGGCTGGGGGAGACAACGTAGTAGTCTACGCGACGGAGTGGGGCCGCTCCAGATAGCCATCGTTTCCTGCCTCCGACAGCGCTGCCGGGTTCACTATTCCGCCCATTCTTGCCCGTTTGCGTCTGTACCTCTTTGATGATATACTTTCGCTATACGAAGACCCGTACCGGTCACTGGCGCACCCTGTGAGGCCCCATGGTCGAGAAGATCAGAATCATGATCGTTGATGACCACCCTCTCTTCCGCGAGGGCCTCCGCCGTGTCCTCGAGGAGGAGCAGGACCTGGTTGTGGAGGCGGAGGTGGCCGACGGGGAGCAGGCCATCGTCTTGGCGCGCGAAATCTGTCCCGACGTGGTTCTCCTCGACATCAACTTGCCCTCGATGAACGGCCTACAGGTGACCCGGGAGATCAAGTCCGATCTGCCCAAGACAGCAGTCATCAACCTAACGGCCTATCACGACGAGGAACAGATCATCCATGCCATCAATGCGGGCGCTTCCGCGTACTATCCCAAGGAAGTCATGCCGGACAAGCTGATCTTCGCCGTTCGGCAGGTCATTACCGGCCAGTGGGTCATCGATGACATGGTGCTGAACGAAGCAGGCCTGAAAGAGTGGCGGCTGGAACAGTACCGCCAGATAGCCTCGCCTGGTATGCCGGAGGACACGCTATTTGTGCCCCTCTCATCCAGAGAGATGGAGATACTACAACACGTGGTCAGAGGGAGCAGCAATAAGGAGATCGCTTACGTCCTCCAGATAAGCCAGCAAACAGTCAAGAACCACATCTCCTCCATACTGCGCAAGTTGGACGTTAGCGACCGCACCGAAGCCGCCGTCTACGCCCTCCGCCACGGTTGGATAAGGCTGGAGGACACCAGGCCCGATGAGTCGACTGGCTCGACGCGAGATTCCGCCTCTGGCTAGCGGTTGCCTCCCCAACCACACCCTGGAATAGCCCATGCAAGACAGCCATCAGCAAGGAGTTGACCCCATCGAGAGACTGGCCGATTTGGTCGAGGAGAGCAAGCGCGCCTACACAGAAACGCAGAACGAGCTTGAGGATCTCGCTGTACTCCTCCAGCAAACCTCAGGCGAAGTGGAGAAGTTCGATCAGCGCACCGCGCAGGTCACCAACAGGGTGCGCCACATCGAAGCCAACCTCAACAGCTACCCTCGAGAGGATATCAGGGACGCATACTCTGCCTCCCAGGCTTCTCAGCTCCGCCTGGTGATGCTGCGCTCCCAGGTGGAGCAGTTGCAGGCTAAGAAAGAGAGCTTGGAGCGCCAGGTGGAGACCCTGCGCGCGTTTCTGGACGTCGCCAGCCAGATCCCGGCCTTGAGCGCGCCTGGCGAAGGCCCGGAGCGCTCAGCGGTGGGATCTGATAGCGTGGTGATGCGCATCATCGAGGCCCAGGAGG
>DATEXS010000108.1:0-4928 GCA_035256725.1 Anaerolineae bacterium | reverse complement strand
TCCTCCTCGATCTCGCTCCAGGAGTCCCCCGTGTTCCGCAAGAGCTGCCCATCCAAAGTGACCACCAACTCCACGGACCCCAGGAAATCGGCAACCTGCTCGGGGGTGTCTGTTGCCCAGCCAAATCTCAGGACAATAGGCGTATTGGCGGCCACCCATTCCTCTTGCGCTAAGAGGGATATCTCCACGGGCGCGCCGGATTCAGTGGTTGGCGGGGCGCTGGTCGGAGCTGGGCCAGGACCGCTCTCAACCTGAACGACGACGCTTTCCTCATAAGGCCCACCGGGAGCGCCAACCACGAGCTCATACTTCGTGGTTTCCCCGGGGCACACGGATTCACTGCCCGAGGCACCAACCTGCTCGCCGTCCAAGAACACCTGGTACTCCTCAGCACCCTGCACGTCCCACTCCAGGTAGGTGCACTCCCCACGCTCGATGACGTCCTTCCGGGCCCGGAACTCTATCTCCGGCTCGGCCTCCGGAATGGGCAACAGGTTACAGCCCATGGCTCCCACCAAGGCCACGATCAACGTGGCAACAACCAGATTGAACGGCCAGTCTCCTCTCATCTTCTCCTACTTTCTTAACAAAAAACCTCCCGAAGGCTCTCAACCCTCGGGAGGTTCGGGCCCTAGCTCTGACTGGCCAGTGGAAACGCCCCCAGATCCACCTCTGCCGGGTCATCGACATCGAAGTGGAGCCAGCCGTTCTCATACTGCGGCTGGTATCCCTCGGCGCCCAAGACCACGCCGAAGCCCTCGCCGCGAGGTATCGGCCGGTCCAGCACGAACGTTCCTTCTCGGTCCGTCTCCGCGATGACGTAGGTCTGCTCCTCGAGGAAGTCCTGCAAGAACTCCTCCACTGTCACGTCCGGCTGCAGGACGACAAACAACGCTCCCTCTATGCCTCCTCCGGTATCTGCGGAGACGATAGTGCCACTAACCGTCACGCCCTGGTCTTCATCGTCTGCTGGACCCGGCAGCGTGACTGGCAGATCCTCATCCCCGTTGAACAGCGCCACCAGGGAGTAGGGGTCTGTGACGCTGTAACCGCCGTAGGTGTTGATGGCAATGTAGTAGGTGCCGGTTGTCCTTGGCTCATACTCGATCCGTTCGCTCTCGGTGGTCCCCCAGGAGTAGTCCAGGATCTCGCCGGCGGAGTCAACCAGGTACAGATCGTAGTCGGACCTCCAGTTGATGTTTCTCAGCTCTACGATGATGGGGTCCGTCGTCTCCACATCGACGTAGTAGACGTCAACGTCTTCATCAGAGCTGATGTAAGCTTGGTACAGCTTCCCGGAGTCCAGGGGGCCCGAAGCCGAATCGACCGTCTCGTTTGGCTCGTACGCGTCCACGTCCTCCGCGGGTTCCTGCTCCTCGGTCAGATACGTCAGCAGGTTGACCGGCCGCAACTCGTTCAGTTGACCCACTGAGACCGGCGTGTCGTTCTCGTCGATGACGCCGTCGCCGTTCGTGTCCACGATCCGCCGCGCCTCCGCCTCTCCCAACTGCGTGGGAACCCCGATGAGTTCCCCGTCGGCGTTGACTCCCGTCCCGCCGCTGTTGCCTCCGGCTATGGTCGTGTCGGTGCGAATCCAGGTACGGATCAGCTCACCACCTGCCATCTCCGTGGAGTCAAACCCGCTTACCCGACCGCTGGTAAAGGTGATGTATCCCTCGCCGATAGTGGGATAGCCGAAGATGTAGAGGTCGTCGCCTAGATGCACTTCATCCGAATCGCCCAACGTGACAGGAGTGAGATTCAGGTCTTCGGCATCCACAAGCTTGCCGTCGAGGTCCCTCGTGATCTGGAGGAGGGCCAGATCGATTTGCTGATCGTAGGCTACCACCTCAGCAAAGTACATGGGCGTGGGCGGCCGGTCCTCCCTGGTGGTGCCGGCGATGACCAGGGCGTCCATCGGTCCTCCGTCCAGCCCCACCTCATCGAACATATCCGTGGCTACATGGGCGTTGGTCAACACCAGCCCGTCCTCGGAAATGATGGTCCCGGAACCACCCCAGACGGGCACCAGCTCGCCCGCGTCAAGGACCAGAGAGGTGATATCGACCGATCCCTTCATGATCTCCTGACGCTTGGCCAGTGTCAGGCCCTGCTGACCGGCGACGCCAGATACTGTGACCAGAATGGCCACCAGCAAAACCATCAAACAGCCGATCCTGAGCGCGTTTCGCATGCTTGACCCTCCCTAATCGAAGTCCACGCTCCCGAGTATGGAGCGAAAGATCGCTTCATCGCGCTCAAAGCGCTCCGCCAGGGTAGCGAAGGTGAAGACGTAGGCCCGACCTTCGTGAGTAACCACGCAATCAACCGCCTGAACCACCGCCGGGATGGCATTCTGAGGGGCGCCGGCAGGCTCAGCCACGTAGGCATAGGTCATGGTGCTTGCTGTCTGCCCGTCCACAGTCGCCGGGTCGACGCTCAGGACACGGTACGCGGTTAGCTCCTCGGCCTTGGCCAAAGACAGTGTGACCAGCAGGTCGTTCTGTGTCAACGGAAAATCGGGGTTCATTTCCCTCGTGCTCAACGAGAACGTAGGCTTGAAAACACCCTGCTGGCGAACATCACTCACGGCGAGAAGAGCATTCTTGTCAACCTGGCCCAGCCAACTGGCGGGATAGCGCAGGCTTATGCTACCATCCTCGCTCGTGAAGGAACCCGTCTGCCCTTCAACCCAGCCTTTGACCGCCCAGCCCAGCAACAAGGCCACTATGACCAGAATGACGACTAACAGCTCATCCAGCCAGCCCTTCAACGCAGTTACCCTACGAACGGATGCAGTACCTACCATCCCTCTCTATCCACTCCTCTCTGTGTCCTGTGCGCTCTCCGCGTCCTCTGCGGTCGAGACTAGACCATTCAGGCCTGGGCGAGGCTTGCTCTGTTCGCCCTCCGCATCAGCCAGAACAGAATCCCCAGTATGCCCAACGCGACCAGGGTAGCCAGGATGAGGCCATTCCACGGATTGAACTGGAGTCCCCTGACACTGGCCAGATCTCGCAAGAAGACGAACAGGCCATTCAGTACCGCCGCCAGAGTCACTCCCGCCGGCATCCACCACACCGGCTTGCCCTCGAACTTGTCCTGGGCCAGGAAGTAGCCGACGATGCCCGAGAAGCTGGCCTGTGCCAGTGCCGTGACGACGATGCGGATCACGCCTACCGAAAGGTCCACCCCTGCGTTGGACAACACATACTGGATGTTGAGCATGGTGGCGTATCCCAGGCCTGCCGCCGTGCCGTAAATCACCCCATCTATCCGCTCATCGAACTCCTGGCTGCCGAACAGCGTGTAGCGTACTGCGGCGTACTTGAGGAACTCCTGACTGAACCCTACGACCAGTATGCCTCCCACCAACTGTATGAGGGCGCTCTCATACAGCCAGTCGGACACCTTGAACAGGTCATTGACGACCGGGATACCTACGGCCGCCGCCAGCAGCGCCGCCAGTATGAACACGCCGATCACATACCGCTTGGGCTCGGGTTCCAGCCGATCCTGAAGGTAGAAGAAGAGCAACCAGATGAGGGCGGGCACGAGGGCCACGGCTATGCCTACTGCGAGGAGCAGCCCTCCCTCTAGTGTCGGCTGCGCGAAGGTGTCTACCCCCACGACGAGAAGTATGAACACGATCAGAGCTGCCACCAAGACCCAACCCGACTGCCAGAAGTGGTCCCTTCCGCGGGTCACTTTGGCGTAGTGCTCGGTACAGTAGCAGCGTTTGCCGATGGTCCGCGCTTCCCCTGTCAGCGGCACTTGACAAACGCAGCAGGCACGTTCGCTCATGCTTCATAGCCTCCCTTAGTCCATTGGTTCGGGGCACCTTACCCGGTGCTCCTATTATACATTGGAAGACAGGCCAGGGTCAAAGCGTGACAACAGGGTCCACCCTTCTGTCCTCGATCCGCATGATGGCTGAGACGAAGAAGGCCGCCACCCCCATCACAGACGTGTCCACACTCCTGGAGACATCGCGCGGCAATCCGCTTCGGATGTCCCCACGGGCAACCGCTCCCATGTCTCGCTTACCCTAACCGTCCAGACCTCGACGGAACTCGAGGGCCAGCCGCAGGTTGTCGGTGTCGAACTTGGATATCCCCAGTTGCTCTATCGTGCGCAACGAATCGGCATCGTTCGCATAGCCCGCATGCACTTCCAGGCCTGCTGCACGCACGGTGCTCACTACCTCGGAAAACAACTGGGTGGGATGAAGATGTACGTCCCTGGCGCCAGCCAGCCGGCCGGTCTGCACCGCGACGTATGCCACCACGTCCAGCTTCATCCAGTCCTCAGAGAGTCGTTGGATGAGGTCGGCCGCCAAGCCCGGGCAGCGCCGGCCGATGTGCAACAGCAGCGCAGGCTCGTAAGACGTAACCTCCATGGTGTCCCACAGATGCCGGAAGCGGTGTAACTCGGCGGCAACTATCTCGGACGACTCCGGCTCGGGTCCCTTGAGTTCTATCTCCAATCCCAGGCGACCGGCAAAGGCCTCCAGCACCTCACTTAAGGTGGGGATGCGGCGCCCCTCCGGAGACTCTCCTCCCCCCAGTAGTTCCAGCTCCCGCAACTGAGCGAATGTGTGAGCGAAGATGGGTCCGGACGCCTTGGTCTTCCCATCAAGATAGAAATTGTGAAAGACCACCGGCACCCCGTCCCTGGTCAGACGCACGTCTAGTTCGATGGCATCTGCGCCAAGGTCCACGGCGCGCTCGAACGCTGCTAGGGTATTCTCGGGGACTCCGTCCGCAACTCCCCGATGGGCTACTATCTCGACGTGTCCCACACTATCTCCTCACGTATTGACTGGCCATGGCCAACCACGTCGGCACCGCATGAACTCCCCCGCCCTTGCCGTGCGAGATCCATCTGGGTCTGGATGCTCCGAGCGCGGACGACCTAACCCCGTCCTT
>DATEXS010000107.1:0-6371 GCA_035256725.1 Anaerolineae bacterium | reverse complement strand
GGTTGAGGTCCTGGGCCTGGCTGCTCTGCCCCTGGCGTGGAGGCTCTTCCGCAACTTGCCTGATAGGGGGTATGCCCTGGCCAAACCGCTGGGTATCCTCCTGACCAGCTACCTGGTCTGGCTAGCTTGCACTTTTGGTCTCCTCGCCAACACGCGTTCGGCTATTCTCCTCTGCCTGCTCGTGGTGGCGGGCCTTTCCGCTATGTTCTACCTCTACAGGCGCAACGACTCAGGGAGCGATGCAGGATCAGAAGAGTGGAATGGGTCCGCAGGACTCCTCGACTTCGTACGAAGAAGACCCTGGTTGATCGTAGCCAACGAGGTGCTCTTTGCCCTGGCCTTTGGCCTGTGGGTAGTGGTGAGGGCCTATAACCCCGAGATAGCGGGCACCGAGAAGCCCATGGATTTTGCCTTCCTGAACGGGATATTGCGCAGCGTGTACTTCCCCCCGCTCGACCCCTGGCTGTCGGGCTTCGCCATCAGCTACTACTATTTCGGCTACCTGATCGTAGCGGTCCTCACCCGGCTCAGCGGGGTGCCCTCTGAGGTGGCCTTCAACCTGGCCATAGCGCTGCTCTTCGCCCTGGCGGCGAGCGGTGCCTTCAGCTTGACCTACAACCTGGTGGCTCACCATCGGGCGCGCGAGACGGGCGGTAGAGGTCTCCCTACCGCCTTTGGCGCCTTGGGGGCCATATTCGTGGCCGTGATGGGCAACCTGGAGGGGGCATTGGAGGTGATGCACACTCGAGGGCTAGGTTCTGTCGCCTTCTGGGAGTGGATAGATGTCAAGAACCTGGCCTTGGCCCCAGTAAGTGGCTCGTGGATTCCCGTGGACAACTGGTGGTGGTGGCGGGCGTCGCGCGTGGTGCATGACGTGGTGTTCGGAGTGGACCAAGAGGTCATCGATGAGTTTCCCTTCTTCAGCTTCCTCCTGGGGGACATGCATCCCCACGTGCTGGCCCTTCCGTTTGTGCTCCTGGCTCTGGGGCTGGCTCTCAATCTCTTCTGGTCGAAGAGGGAGGCCCACTGGGGCGAGATGGTTCTGCTGGCAGTGTGTCTGGGGGGCCTCGGCTTTCTCAACAGTTGGGACCTGCCCATCTACCTGTTTATATGTCTGGTCGCCTATGGCTTGGCCAGCTACAGACGGAGGGGTGTATTAGGGCGTCGCTGGGTCGCCGACGTGGGCTATTTCGCGGTGGCGCTGGTCGCGCTGTGCTTCGCCCTGTATCTGCCCTTCTGGATTGGCTTCCGCTCTCAGGCTGGCGGGATCGGACCGGTGCTCCTGGTCAAGACCCGCCTCCACCAGTACCTGATCATGTTCGGGACTTTCATCTACGTGCTCACACCGCTGGTGTTCTATGCCCTCTGGCGAGCGACGAGGCCGTCGGACCTGGCGGAGCCAGGCGAGGGCAGACGACGTCTTTCGTCTTGGTCTCTTGCCGTGATAGCCAGCCTGATCGTCGCCGTCTCCCTGCTGATGGCACTGGTCAAGCTCTATCTCCTAGGGTTGCTGGTCCTGCTCATCGGCGTGGCGGTCCTCGCTTTCGTCTGGCGACTGCGCCCGTCCCGGATTTCTGAGCTGCCCTCCAGCCTGACCTTTGTCCTCATCCTCACCCTGGTCGGCCTGTTGCTTACGTTCAGCGTGGAGTTCGTCTACCTGAGGGACGTTTTTGGCACCCGCATGAACACCGTGTTCAAGTTCTACTACCAGGCCTGGGTCCTGTTGGGTATCTCCGCCGCTTTCGGACTATACCTTCTGGGGCCCTGGGGCGCGCGGGGTAACCGGCTGCTGCGGGTGCTGCTGACCGTGGGATTTGTGCCGCTTCTGCTGGCCAGCCTCGTCTACCCCATCCTTGCCACCCACAACAAAACCGGTGGTTTCGGAGGCACCCCGACTTTGGACGGCATGGCCCACCTCGAGTTGGGCCAGAAGGACGACCTGGCAGCCATCAGGTGGCTGAGGGCAAATGTGGAGGGGGCGCCGGTGATCGTGGAGGCCACGGGTGGCTCGTACACTTATTATGGGCGCGTCTCGGCTCACACGGGGCTACCCACGCTGCTGGGATGGGGTGGGCACGAACTGCAGTGGCGGGGCAACTACGAGGAGCCAGGCCAGCGAGAGCCGGTGATAGAGACCCTCTACACCTCACCGGATCTGGAACGCACCCGGGCGCTGCTCGACGAGTATGATATCGAGTACGTCTATGTGGGCCCGCTGGAGAAGAGCACCTATAGCGTGAGCCGGCCGGTGCTGGACAAGTTCGAGAGCCTTATGGACGTGGTCTATCAAGAGGGTGAGGTGACCATCTACGGTCGCTAGCTCTCTGCCTTCCGTCGCGAGAGCAGCATCGGTGTGGGAACCGTGTCCCCTGCCGCGTCAGAACAAGGAGAGCCATCCTTCCTAGGATGGCTCTTGTCGTGCTGGCTGAGAACAGGTTGTGCTGTGCGCAACAGGGTTCAGTATAGCTTCATCGTCAAAGGTATGTATGTCCTGAGTCTGGGAGAGACGGCCATGGCCCACTCGATCTCCGTATAGAACATGCTGGGATCGGGGGGCGGCGGGCCGGGCACGGCCTCGTCCGGCCCGGGACCGTTTAGCCCTTCAAAGTTCGGAAGCGCTGAGGCGGCGGGATACTCTTCCAGCCCCCATTTTCCACCGGGGCTGGGGCTGACGACAACACTGTAGACGTCGTGGGACAGCACGCCGGCATCGTTGTGCACCGCATCTGGGGGCTCGGCTGGGTGCTGATGGGTCCCAACCGGGAAGACCCGGCCCAACCACGGCCAACCCAACTCAGCCTGATCGAAGAAGGGGTCGGACAAACCCACCAGGTCCCCCACGGGGTCTACACCGGCCACGGTGACGTAGTGGCCGCCGTACCGATGCCACAGCCCGTCCCCATCGAACTTCCAGAAGCCAAGCAAAAGCACCACGTCCTCGCAGCGCGTAACTTCGTCGACCAGCCACCCCCACTCGGGTCGATGAACCTGGGAGACGCTATATGACAGACTCAGCTCCTGGTTCTGCAGGTATTGCAGAGTGCCAGTCACCATGTTGGTGATAATCGTCCCCGCGCCGAGGGAATCAGTTCCCATGTACGTCGCCAGGTCGTCCACCAGCGGGACGACGTTGGACGTCCAGTGGTCGTCATAGCTGCCGTGCGTCTGCACCAGGGGATAATGATCGTTGACGACGGTTTCGGACGGGGTGAGGGGCTGGGTCTCGAACTTGGAGTCGAACCACCACAGCGAGTTGGCCACGGCCACCGGGCCACAGTGAGACCAGGTGCCTATCTCGGGACCTGCCCACTCGTCCTGCTTCTGATCGAAGTCGGGCAGGCAACTGGGGGCGTAGTCTTCCCACTCGCCGGGCTTCCAGGTGAAGGGGGAGACGGCAATGGCGAACTCAACCTCCGCTTGGTACTTCTCTGTCTCCCCAGGGTCGAGGGTGGGGATCTCTGGATGGGGGTTCTGGCCAAGGAAGTTCGCAAGCACCTCAGCGACAGGGTAGTCTCCCGGCCCCCAGACGCCGCCAGGGCTATTGGTCTCGGCCACGGAATAGTAGTCGTAGGAGATGTTGCCGGCGTCGTTGTGAACCGTCGGGTCGGAGCCAGGGTGAGGAGGGTAATGAGATAGCAGGGTGCCACTGAGGACACGGCCTGGTTGACCGGCCTCGGCATTGTCCAAGAAGGGATCGCTGAAAGCGATGGACATGTCTCCGGGGGTCGCGTCCACACCGGCTACTGTAACGTAATGGCCACCGAGGCGCCGCCACTTCACTTCGCTGTCTTCCTGGTAGAGGCCCAGGAGCAGGATGACATCCTCGCTGCGCACCACTTCGTCCACGACCCAGTCGATGGTCGGCGACTCAGCGAGGGTAACCAGGTAGTCGTCGTATAGACCGTGGTCGTAGAGGTAGCTCTGGATGCCGTAGTACATGGAGTAGACGTTGGTGCCGGTGACGGGGTCCGTGCCGAAGTAGTCGGCCAACTCGTCCACCAGCGGCGTCGGATTGGAGACATCGTGGTCGTCCCAGGCCCCGTACGCTTCGACCAGGGGGTAGCCATCGTTGACAATCGGAGGAGGCACGGGGTCGGGCTCGAACTTGGAGTCGAACCACCATAGGGAGTTGGCCGCGGCCACGGGGCCGCAATAAGTCCATTCTTTGTCGGGGCCGTGCCACCCATTCTGCTTCTGATCGAAGTCGGGCACGCCACTGACGGCGTAGTCGACCAGCCCGCCTTCCTTGAAGTGCCATAGAGCCCACTCCTCGGACGAGTACGCCTCGCCCCAGGTATCGGGCTCGTCCCAGTCGCCACCAGTTGGCCAGTAATAGTCCCCACTGAGCGTCCACACATTCGCCACAGCGAAGCCGAAAGTCTTGGGCGTGCCCGGGGTGATGCCCAGCTTGGCGAAGCCGATGCTGAACTCGGCCTGCCAGCCAGTGGCGTTGACGCTTCTCCCTCCGGACCAGTCAATCTGGGATCCGGGGTCCCACCCGACGCCGTTTCCGACCCCCTCGTCCTGTCCGCCGCCCTTATCAATGGTCAGTCTATAATCATCAGACCGGGGAGTAGTGTCTTGGTCGTGGTTTGTGTCCAGGAAAACCTGGACAGCTGGCCCAGAGCCGCCGTAGGGCGTCGTGTCTGGCAGGTCAAAAGCCACGTAGAGGTTGCTGGCATCGTGTCTCACATACACCAGCACCGTGCCCTCGTAGCCGACGAACTGGATCTGGCTGGGCGAACCATACTCGCCCGGCGCGATCACACCGTCTATCGTGGGTGCAGAGCCGTACCGGACATCGATCGAATTGCCGCCTCCGGATGTCGCAGGGCCAGGTTCGGGCTCAAGTGCCCCAACGCTCTGCCACATCGCCAACGTCAGCAGGGCTAGGATGGAGATCGTCGCGGCGACGGTGGCCGACGCCCGAGCCCTATGTTTCCTCATCAGAACCATGGTGCCCTCTCCTTTTCGGACTCCTCACAAAAAAACAAGGCCGGAACCTGCCGCGCAGCCCGCATACTCCGGTCTCTCCCATCATGTCCATGATACTCTTGCCTGGCGGTTGGCACACCGGGCTCACCGTTGCCCACGAAGGCCTCCCAGAGGACCCTCGCCCAGTCGCTTGAGAATCAGGAACTATCAAAGGATGTCTTGGCGGCTGTTATATCACCACTTGCACACTCTGTCAAGGATGCTGCACATGGGGTGTGCAAGGCAAGGCCTAGCGGACAGCGCGGTTTGTTCTCTACCAGGCCCCAGAGGTGATCATCTACGAATGGAAATGGCGGTGCCGGGTCCCGCTGGTAGCGAGCCACTGTGGGCGCTCCCCCATCCTTCGCCTACAAGAAAGCAGCCATCCCTTGTGGGATGGCTGCTTCGCGTGTGTCAGGAAGGAGGTACAATCTCGTTGCTGTTAGTACCTCTTCGTCACGAGCGGCACATAAGCGACGTTCTGGCTCAAGAGGTAGTCCTCCGTCTCGCCCAGCTCGAAGCAGCCGTTAGGTGCGGGGTTAGGCTGCCCGCCGTAGATCCAGGGCTCCTCCAGGGGTGCCAGGGCCACTTCGCTGAGCGTCACGCGAATCCAGACCGGCTCAGTCGGGTCGCAGGTGTGGCAGGGAGTGATCGGGATGCTCGCGTTGAAGGTGGACGTGCTGATGGCATAGTCCTGGATCGCCCATTCATGATCGCCGCAACTGCACAGTGAGCCATCCTCCCAGTCGCCGTCCCGGTTCCAGTCCGCCCAGGCGTTCAGGTAGAGAGTGGCGCCTGAGCTGTTGTGCCCTGTGAATAACACGTTCACGGGCACACAGTGGGGGAGAGGTCCGGGGAAGGTTACGCCGTCGTCGGAGAGGTCGCGGTCAGGCGTGTTGCTGGCAGGATCGATGTTCGTCGCCTGGTCCTGATCGGGCAAGAGGTCTGCGTCCAGCTCATAGGAAGGCGGCGACCCGAGGTAGGCTGTGCCCGGTGAGTGGTGGCAGAAGCCGTAGTAGCCGGTCACCGGCCCCGCCCCGAGCGTGCCATCCCAGTCCCAGACCACGGGATATTGGGCCGAGACACCGGATCCCGGGTAGGTCTCCATGGGTGGTATGGGTCCTCCATGGTAGTGGCTCGAGGGCGCATCGCCGCCCTCCAACAGCTCCACCAGTTCCGTAGTTCTCTCCATGGGCTCCACCAGGCCCTCGGGGCTGAAAGCCACGGTCTCGGTGATGGGCATAGTGTAGAAACCGGGCTCATCCACATGCAAGGTCTTGGTCAGGGTCACGGGTATTCCTGGCGGAGCGTAGCCGGCCGACCATTCGAACCAGCCGGTGTCCGAGATTACGGTGCCGTGGCTCAGGTCGTAGCTGACCAGCGAGAGGAACGGGTCC
>DATEXS010000106.1:0-4296 GCA_035256725.1 Anaerolineae bacterium | reverse complement strand
CAACGGGAGTCAGGCCCTGCCTGGCCATGGATTGCTCCATTTGCTCGTGGGACTCGCTGAGGTGGAAGTGCGCCCCGACGCCCACCCGGTGTGCCTCCTCCACGAATCGTTGGAGAACCTCAGGAGGACCCATGTAGAGGGAGTGCGGACCCATCGACGTCCGAATGCGCCCCTCCGCCGTGCCTGGCCAGCGCTCCACGAAGGCCACGGTATCCTCGAGGGTCTTGGCCCCCGGTTCGTGCTCTCTGCCGATGCCGAAGTGACACCAGGCGAGAAGTGCCTTCATGCCACTTTCCTCGACAGCGCGGGCCGTCTGATCCATCCAGAAGTAGTGGTCGGCGAAGCCCACCGTGCCCGACGCGATCATCTCGCAGCACGCCAGGGCCGTGCCCCAGTAGACATCCTCCTCCTCCAGGGCCGATTCGGCCACCCAGATCTTCTCGTTGAGCCACCGCTCGAAGGGGAGATCCTCTGCCCACCCCCGCTCCAGGGTCATCGCTGCATGGGTGTGTGCGTTGAAGAAGGCGGGGAGCGCCACCATGTCCGAGCCGTCGATGACGTCGTCAGGGGCGAAAGCTTCCGGCGCCTGGCCCACAGCTACGATGCTGCTTCCCTCCAGGGCAACCTCGACACCCTCCAGCAGACGGTCTTCTTCGTCCAAGGTTATCGCCGTCACATTTCGTATCAGCGTACGCATTCTTCCCCCAATTGTGGCACGACCGTGCTACGCCTTTGTTGATCCTGATAGTGACGTCACTTGCGCCGGCCACAGGTCCCGACCAGCCTAGTTGCGCGGCTCTTGCCAGTCTAGCACGCGCAAAGGCTGGACACCAGGCGCTCGGTGGAGGCGCGCTCCCACGCCTGCCAGGTCTCCAGCGGGGCTCGCGCCAGCCCGAGAGCGTAGCAGACTATCCGGGATGGCGGCGACGCCGCTTGACTCTCCAGCAGGCCGCCAGTCCCAAGGGCAGTACGAACCAGGGCAGGCACAGCTCGGTCTGGTAATGGGCGGTCACGCTCTTGTGCGCATCCAGGACGACGCTACTCGTGGGCCTATCACCCGCGGCGGCGCCGCTCCAGTTGACGAAACGCCAGCCCGGAGACTCCCTGGCTGTGAGATGGACTTCTGTCCCTGGCGCGTATTGCTCTCTGGGACAGTCCGGGGCTGGGTCAAGGTCTACTGTCCCTGCGGCATCGGGAGTGACACTGGTCGCTAGACTGTAGCAGGTAGAAGGAACATGCATGACGTAGTTGGCGCCGAAGCCCACGTTGCTGACTCCGTACCCGATGCGCATGTATCCTCCCTCCCCCCATTCCGGCCCCCACGAGTTCCTGAGATACCACACGCCAGCGTCGCCCTGGTCGTCGTCCCACCCCACCAAGACGACCGCGTGGTTCACCACTGTACATCCCGGGTCCTCGAACACGCCGCCCCTGTAGCCTTGGAAAGCAGAGTTCACACACACCGCGGCAGCCACAGGGCCATGCTCGTAGATTGTCCGTTTTATGTCAACCGCTTGCGGGAGGCTCCACTCCTCTTCTACGTAGTGCCAGGACTCGATCTGGAACAGATGGGGATGAGGAGGCTGACAGGTATCGTCCCTGCCCATGTAGGGAAAGGCGGCCTCGCGCACGGCCCCCGCCCCGTCTTCCCCAGAGGGAACTTCCCACGCATGATAGTCATGTGCCCACGACCCGCCGTCGCAGCCCCATCGCTCAGAGTTGCAGGACACCAGGTACTGCTCCGAGAGA
Source organism: Anaerolineae bacterium (assembly GCA_035256725.1). GTDB lineage: Bacteria > Chloroflexota > Anaerolineae > UBA7937 > B3-Chlor > JAUVXJ01. The sequence continues at coordinate 2,547 of DATEXS010000106.1, read as the reverse complement.
TCCTCCGTTTCTCCCGCTTGGATGATTATGTTTAGTTCCAGAGGACCCACGGTGGCGAAGGCCCAGCAGCTCCCACACTGGCCTTGATCCCTGACCGGCGTGCAACCGTCCAAGTCGCACCAGTTGAAGGCGGGCGGCAGATCCTGCGAGGCTCCCTGGCCGGCAGGCGTGGCTCTCTCGTCCGCGGGCCATTGTGTGGGAGATTGCTCTACGACGGGAAAGGAACCCACAGCTCGCACCTCGAGACGGAACTCCTGGGCTGGCTCCGCTGCTGGTTTCCAGGGGCGGCGGTACTCCAGCTTCAGAGTGGTATCACCGTCATGCACGGGTTCGAAGCGGAGAATCTGCGTAGCCGGCGCGCCCAGCAGAGTCGAATCAGGCTCGAATTCGCCAGCATCAGTCTGCCGGAGGATCTCCCCTCCCTCCGGCTCTACGACCTGCCAGCCGTACCCAGTGGAAGGGTTGGCCTGCAGCCTGACGACCAGCGTCTGGCCCTCCGTGAGCTCGAACTCGCGACCATCGTCGGCAGCAGTGACCACGATCTCTTCTGGAGGCGGCCCCTGCGCAGGGTGGTGGGCAAGGACACCTGGTGCCAGAATCAGCATTATGCCCAAGATCGGGAGCATCAGGCCTAAGCTTCTTCGGTTCATCGGCGGGTCCCTCTCCTCGGCTCGTGCAAGTGGATGGCCACCATGGCAGTACCCCCTCATAATCAGCCGCTCAGTCTCCGTGCAGGAGGACAATGCCCATGCTGTGCAGCAGTGACATCGCCTCCGGCAGCGAGAATCTGGCTTGCTTCAGTATGTTCTGACCCGGATCAATGCGGTAGTTGCGAGCGCGGCTCAAATCCGTCTCGGACAGATTAGTCTTGCCGAAGATGCTCTCGGAGAGGTCAGTGCCCCCGAAGTCCGCCTGGGACAAATCAGCTTCTCGAAAGTCGACGTCGGTGGCGACGCAGTCTCTGATCTGGATCGATTGGAGACGCAGTCCCATGAACGTGGAGTGACTGATGGCGCACTTTGAGAAGCTGATGGGGTTCGCCAGCCCAGCCTTGGGCCAGTGGGCCTCGGTCCAGTTCACACCGATGATCTTCGAGTTCTCGAAACGAGAGTGAGTGAACCTGCTTTCTGGCACCTTGATGAGACTCAGGTCGCACTCCCGGAAGAGGCAGTTGACGAACCGGCAGTGGCGAAAGACCGACCCTGCAAATGAACTGTGGAAAAACACGCAGTCCTGGAACTCGCTGGAGACCAGCTCTACATGCTCCACTTGGACTTCTTTGAACGCCTCGTCGGCGTAGTGGAGATGCGACTCGATCACGGAACCCAATATTGACACCTCCATACGCAACTAGTGTGCCGATGCCCCTAGTCTTGAGCCTGTGCTTCTTCGGAGGCGATCCGCAGAATGACTTCCAGGCTTCGCTGGACGTCTTCCGCGGTTGTGGCCCACGAAGACACGCTGATTCTCATGGCCACGTGCCCTTGCCACTCCGTCCCCCCGCACCAGCAGGTGCCCTCTTCTTGCACGCGTTGGATCACACGCCGCGTGACATCCGCACTCCCGAAGGAGACCAGCACCTGATTGAGCACGACGTCGTTGAGAATGTCGTATCCCGCAGTGCTCAGGCCTTCCGCAAACCGCGAGGCGTGCTGGCATGTACGCTCAATGAGGTCCGCCAGTCCGGACCGTCCGAGGGAACGCAGGGCGGCCCAGATTTCGACTCCTCTTGCTCGACGGGACATCTCGGGTGTGAAGTGGGATGGTTCGCGCCCCTGGCCTTCGATGAGGTATGCCGCACTTGCCGCCATCGCTGCCCGCAAGTGCCCGGCCTCCCGCACGAAGGCGATTCCGCTATCCTGGGGCACGTTGAGCCACTTGTGCCCGTCCGTTGCCCACGAATCCGCTTGTAGAAAACCCCTGGCCAGATGAGCGCGCCCGGGAGAGGCGAGCGCCCAAAGCCCAAAGGCACCGTCCACGTGCACCCAGGCTCTTGAGGCCCTGGTGGTGCGGCAGATCTCTTCAGCGGGATCAAAGGCCCCAGTGTTCACATTACCTGCCTGGATGCAGACGACCGTGGGGCCTTGAATCTGGGGAAGGGCGTCTGCACGCATGCGGCCCTGGCCATCCACTGGGACACGAACAACCCGGTCCCGACCGAGCCCGAGCATGCTCAGTGCCTTCAGCAGGCTGACGTGGACTTCCTCACCCACTATCACCGAGATCGGTGGCGCGCCGAACAGGCCTTGGGACTCCACGTCCCAACCCTCGCGACTCAGCAGCGCGTGCCTAGCCGCGGCCAGGCCTGAGAAGTTGGCCATGGTCGCCCCAGTCACAAAACCGGCGCCGGACTTTGGAGGCAGCCCAAGAAGTGAGATCAGCCAGCTCAAGCACACATCTTCAATGGAGGACGCAACTGGCGAGAGAATCCTGGCCGCGTTCTGGTCCCAAACACCGGCCAGCATGTTTGCCGCCATGGCCGCAGGCAGGCATCCACCGACTACGAAGCCAAAGTATCGTCCGCCCGTGGTGGCCACTGTTGCCGGA
>DATEXS010000105.1:0-5379 GCA_035256725.1 Anaerolineae bacterium | reverse complement strand
CTGTAGGATAGGGATCAGGCTGCCCTTCTGCTCTCGATACTTCTCGAGAACCGGATCCATCAGGGACAGATCAACGGCAGCGTTGTTGGTGGTTCCCATTCCCTTTTCTCCTGACGTGATGATGGCCGCGAAACGGACCATTCGAGGGACGCTGGGGAGAAACGGCTGGTCTAGTCAGCGTCTCCCCCGTGCGGAGGGGCTGCGAAATGAGCTGTTCCGGAGCGCGAGCACGGGTTGTTGTCCCCTCCACGCTCGGCGGTCGACATGCGCGCACCTCTGGGAGAGGGCCAATCTGATCATGCCGCCAGCACCTCGGCAATCGGAGGCAACTGTCGAATGGTCTCCGTGAATTCGTCCACGACCTGGGCGAAACGCTCGCCCTCTGACGCTGACACCCATTCCAGTCTCAAGCGCTCCGGCTCTATGCCGGCGAACTCCAAGATCCGCCTGAGGACGGGGATGCGTGTGGCGGTGCGGCGATTACCGCTGATGAAGTGGCAGTCGCCGATATGACAGCCCAGGACCAGAACCCCGTCGGCCCCCTCCCGAAAGGTGTGCAGAATCAACTCCGGCGACACCCTGCCCGAGCACAGCACTCGGATGATGTTGACATTAGGCGAGTACTTGATGCGCGATATCCCTGCCAGATCCGCGCCAGGATAGCTGCAGTATGTACAAGCATAGGCCACGATCTTCGGCTCGCGCATCAAGCCACCTCCAATTCCCGCAGGGCTCCCTTCATCTCCGCCAGCAGCTGTTCGTCGGTAAAGTGGAGCACCGTGATGGCCTTGGAACGGCAGTGGCCGACGCAGACCCCACAGCCCTTACACGCGGTCTCCTCGACCTCTACGTGGCCGTCGACCAGCTTCAGCGCGCTGTAAGGACAGGCCACCACGCATTCTCCGCAGCCCGAACAGAGCTTGACGTTGACTTCTGCGATGGAAGGCTCCAGAGTGACCCGACCCCTGTCCATCATGGCCATCGCTGCCGCTGCTGCCGCTCCCGCCTGCGCCACGGTATCAGGGATGTCCTTCGGGCTCTGACAGGCTCCGGCGATGAACACGCCGTTGGACGCCGTCTCCACTGGCCCTAGCTTAGGGTGTTTCTCCAGGAAAAAGCCGTCTGCGCTGCGGCTGAGGCCAAACACACGAGCCACATCCTCTGCGTCGTGTCGTGGCTCGAGACCAGCGCTGAGGATGACCATGTCCACCGGAACGTGGATCAGTCTTCCCAGGTTGGCATCCTCGGCCTTAACCACGAGCCGGCCATCATGGGGGACGATCTCCGCGGGGCGACCGCGGATGAAGATCACACCCTCCTCCTGCACCCGCTCGTAGAACTCCTCATAGCCCTTTCCGCCAGTGCGCATGTCGATGTAGAACTGGTACACCTCTGCATCGGTGTTATCCTTGACCAGGTGGGCCAGCTTGAGCGAGTACATGCAGCAGATGCGCGAGCAATGCCTGTTGTAGTTCTTGTCGCGGCTACCGACGCAGTGCACGATGGCTATGCTCTTCGGTTCTTGGCCATCCTTGGTCACGATCCGGCCCCGGGTGGGGCCGCTGGCATCCACCAGGCGCTCCAGTTGCAGGCTGCTCAGTACATTGTCGTATCTGCCGTACCCGTACTGAGAGACACGGGAGCAGTCGAAGAGATCGAATCCGGTGGTGACTAGGATAGTCCCCACCCCTAGCTCTACGATCTCATCCTCCTGCTTGAAGTCTACGGCGCCTCGAGGGCACAGCTTGGCGCAGACCCCGCACTTACCCTCCTGGAAGTATCGGCAGTTGTCCCGGTCGATCACCGGGACGCGGGGTATGGCCTGGGCGAAGGGCATGTAGATGGCCGTCCTGGTGCCCAGGCCGCCATTGAACTCACTGGGGATCTTCTTGGCGGGGCACTTCTCCTGGCACAGTCCGCAGCCTGTGCACAGGTCTGCATTGACGTAGCGGGCTTTTTTTCGGACTTTCACGGTGAAGTTCCCGACGTAACCGCCGACCTCCTCCACCTCGCTATAACTCAGGATCTCGATGTTTTCGTGCTGTCCCACGGACACCATCTTCGGGGTCAGTATTCAAGCCGAACAGTCGAGAGTGGGAAAGGTCTTGTAGAGCTGCGCCATGTGGCCGCCGATGCTGGGCTCCCGCTCTACGAGGTAGACCTTCTTGCCCGAGTCCGCGATGCGGAGGGCAGCGTCGATGCCCGCTATGCCCCCTCCCACCACCAGAGCAGCCGGAAGCACGGGCACCTCTTTGACCTGTAGGGGTTGGTGGTGCGCTACGCGGTTCACGGCGGCGGAAACTGCACGCTTGGCCCTGTCGGTGGCTTCGTCAGGATCCTCGGTGACCCAGGATACCTGCTCCCTGATGTTGGCCATCTGGAAGTGGAACGGATTGAGGCCCGCCGCCTGACATGCTCGCCGGAAGGTGAGTTCGTGCATCAGCGGGGAACAGGAAGCCACCACCACGCGGTTCAATCCGAGCTTTTCTATCCTTTCCTTGATCAGGTCCTGACCCGGGTCGGAGCACATGTACTGGTAAGTCTCGGCACTCACCACCCCCGGCAGCCCAGCGGCATATTGAGCCACGGCCTCGACATCGACCTTACCCGCTATGTTGGAGCCGCAGTGGCAAACGAATACGCCTATTCTAATGGGTCGATCACTCATAGCCTCACTTCCTCAGCCTACTGATTGTTCGCGTTGAGGATGGATTCCAGCACCAGTTCGCTGATGTCCATAGCCCTCATCCGGATCTTGGCTTGCCGGCCTCCGGTGAGGAGGGTGCGCTTACACTGCTGGCAGGCGGATACGACCACCTGGGCCCCAGTCTCCTCTGCTTGCTGCATACGCAGCATGCCGACCTCGCTCGTCACCTGCCGGTCCGAGATCTCCACGTCGCCCCCTCCGCCACAACACATGGCGTTCTCGCCGTGGCTAGCCATCTCCCGAAACTCCAGCCCGGGAATCCCCTTCAAGAGGACCCGGGGAGCATCGTAGACACCGCTCTTGCGGCCCAGGTCGCACGGATCATGGTAGGTGACGATCCTCTCCACCGGGCCTAGAGCGATGCTCCCTTGTTCCAGCAAACGGGCCAGATACTCGGTGGCGTGGAGAACCTCCAGGTCGACCGGCAAGTCGACGAACTCTGGATAGATGTGAGTCCAGGCATAGTAGCAGGACGGACAGGTCGCCACCAGCTTGGTGGAACCCAGTTCCCTGACTCGTTCCAGATTGTGCCTGGCTAGTTCAGCAACCAGGTCCTTCATCCCGGCCCCGTACAGGGGATACCCGCAGCACCACTCCTGCCCACCCATGGTGGTGAAGCTCACTCCTGCCTTGTCCAATACCTGTACCAGAGACTGGGGTATGCTGTAGGCCTGGGGATAGAAGGCGGAGACACAACCCACGAAATACACTACCTCGGCGCCCTTCCTGCCCTCCAGACCTTCCGGCCTGTGCTCCAGATTCTCCGCCCAGATGAGACGGTTCTCGTTCTCGTCCCCAGAGATATTGTGCTTGGTGCTCACCGTGTCCCGCAGCACGCCGATACCCTCGGGCAGCTTCAACTTTTCTCTGACCGCGTACTCCTTCAGCATCAGCATGGTCTGGGTTAGATCGATGCCTCGCGGGCAACGGACTGTACAGGCCTTGCACGTAGTGCACAGCCAGAAGGTCCGGCTGTTCACCACCTCGTCCTTCAACCCCAACTGAATCAGCTTCCACAATTGACGGGGAGTGTAATCCATCGCATACGCCGTTGGACAGGAAGCTGAACAGGTGCCGCACTGGATGCAGGTGCGGAGCACATCGAACTCCGGTGTGACCTGCTCGCCGAACTTCGCATCCCGCTCCGTGGTTGCCAGATCTAGGACTCTTGCTGTCATTGGCCCCTATCGCCTCGATGTCTCTCCGATGTTCTCCACCAGCTCTTCGGCCAGTTTGCCTACACAGTCCCCGCGGCAGGCCGGGACTCTGCCTTATTGAGGGCCCACCAGTCTATTCGCCTGCCTTCCTGGCATCTAGGCCTTCAAGCAGAGTCTCCACCGCCTGCTTGGATATGAGTTGCACCGCCTCCAGGCCATGGAAGCGTCGCAGTTCGTTGGCGGCGTTTTCGACAGGCAGAGCATAGCCGAAGCTCAAGACGTTGACAAGATTCGCCCGGTGACCGGTCGGGGCTTCTTCTTCTCGTCTCTTCTCCATCATGATGGCATGGATGTCAACGCCCTCAGGGCAGACCTCCTGACAGCGCCAGCAAGAGGAACAGAGCCAGGCGGAGAAGTCTTCGTCTCCGCAGAGGAAGGAGGTGATGGAATGGGCACCCAACTTCTCAACGATACAGGCTTCACGGCAGAGCCCGCACCGGGTGCAACCCTGTAGCAAGGAGTCGATGCGTGAACCGCTCACGCCGTCCTCCCCACCAATACCGCTGCCGTGGCCGGCCCGATCCCCAACTCCTCCGCCCGCGCGCCCAAGGCCAGGCCTAGTAGTTGCGGAACCGTCAGGACCGCCATCCGTTCCTGCTCTGCGCTCCGTACAAGCAGGCCCTGGAATCTTTCCAGGAGCAACTGGCAGTTGCCGCAGGCATCCACCAGGACGTCTGCGCCGGCCGCAGAGGCCAACTTACGTCGGCCAGCCTCCAGTCCCAGTTGTTCGTCCGCCAGATACAGCGTGGCACCACAGCAATCGTGCTCAGCCTCGTAGTCGACTACCTCCGCACCGGTCAGCTCCACGATGCGTCGCATGGCCTCTGGCTGGAGCGGGTCGTCGAAGCCCATTACCGCACTAGGCCGTAGGGCCTGGCAGGGATGAGTCACCGCCACTCGCAGGGATAGCTGTCTGGTGACTTTCTCGCGCAGCTCATCCAGGTGCTCACTGAGCAACCGGATCAGGTGTTGGACCCTTGCCTCTCCCGTGAAGCGCAATCCGAGCCTCTGCAATGTCTCGTTCACCTGCGCTCGCAGACCTGGGTCCACCATCGCGGTCTTGGCTCGCGAAAGAGTGTTGGCGCAGTTTCCACACAGCGTGACCACGTCCAGCCCCATTTGCTCGGCAAGAGCTAGGTTGTAGATAGCGAGATAGAGCCATTTATCGGTGAAGGACTCCAGAGGAGCTCCGCAACAGGCGGCATAGGCGATGTTCTCAAGATGAATGTCTATTTCCTCCAGTACTCTCCTGGTCGCCTTCTCGTACTGAGGCATACGCTGAAGGACCAGACAGCCCGGGAACACGGCCAGTGCCTGCACCGGTCAGCCAATCACAACCCTGGCGAAATCGCTGGGCTCTACGCCAGGGGATTCGATGCTCTGCTCCACATAGAAGTCAGCGATGGTCTCTTGAACCTCCTCGGCCTTCTTGCCCACCAGTTCCCTCTCCAGGTC
>DATEXS010000104.1:0-2201 GCA_035256725.1 Anaerolineae bacterium | reverse complement strand
GCAGTCGGTGGGTCCGGTTCCGTCGCTGTGTGCCGGCCACAACCCGGACGTCTTCGTCTTTCACCGGGACCTGGACAAGGCTCGCGAGGAGCTGGCCCAGTCCCAGTATGCCGATCAGCTCGATCAGTACCCGGTGGAAGTCCACTGGTGCACAGAGGTGCCTGCCGAGGAGAAATTCGCCCTCCTGTTCCAGGCGAATATGGCCGAGATCGGCATCAAAGTGAACATCGTGTCCACGCCCTGGATGTCCATGGTCGAAGAGGGAGCCTCGCAGGAGGCCAGCCCGCACATCCAGACTACCTATGTCTCGGCGGACTTCCCTGATGCGGGATCGATCCTGAAGGTGAGGTACCACTCTGACGCCGCCCCCACCTGGTCGCAGAACGAGTGGCTGCTGGATCCCGCGCTGGATGCGAAGATAGACGATGCCCTGGTTACCGTGGATGAAGCGGAGAGGTACGAGAAGTACGCGGACTTGCAGGACGAGATCGTTGCGCGCTGCCCGTCCCTCTTCCTGTATGACCAGGTGCAGAAACAGGCCGTCCAGTCCTATGTGGATTGGCCTCCTGCCCGGGGAGAGATCATCCCAGTCATGGGCTACGTCATGTTCGGACCCACGATTGCGGTAACAGAGCCGTAGTCTCAAGGCAGGCGTGCCTGCGTCCAACCCATGAGGGGTCCGCGAGGACCCCTCATGGGGCCACCCATTGGACTGCTGAGTGAGGACAAGATGAGGTTTGCCGCTTTCCTGGGTCGCCGTGCCGCTCACTCCGTCTTTGTGTTGCTGGGTCTGTCCATACTGATCTTCATCATCGCCCGAATCATGCCCGGCGATCCGGCGCGCATGGCGGTGGGGGCCAGGGCACCGCAATGGGTCGTGGACAACCTGCGCGAGCAGATGCATCTGACTGAGCCGCTGTATATGCAGTATCTCTATTGGCTCCGCGATGCCCTGAGGGGCGATTTCGGTATCTCCCTGGTGACGCGACGTCCTGTAGCCGCCGACATCAAGGAGTTCTTCCCAGCCACGCTGGAACTGGCCCTCTTCGCGGGAATCATCAATGGCGCGGGAGGTATCATGCTGGGGGCCATCTCTGCCTGGCAGAAGGACAAGTGGGTGGACAACGTGGTCCGGGTCATCTCCTATCTGGGTGTGGTGACCCCATCTTTCGTCTTCGCCATCCTCTTTCTGCTGCTTTTCGGCATGACCTTGAACTGGGCGCCAACCATGGGCAGGCTGAGCCAGGAGATAGCCAGACCGGCTACCGTCACCGGCCTGCTGACCATCGATTCCCTCCTGGCCCGCAACCCCGCCGCCTTCTTCGACTCTATCTGGCACCTCATCCTGCCCGCGGTGGCACTGGCCCTGGGAGGCATGTCGCAGGAGGCGCGCATTACCCGTTCCACAATGGCTGATAATCTGAGCAAGGACTACATCGCCTCAGCACGCTCGCTTGGCATCCCCGGCAGCGTGATCATGAGGAGCTTTCTTCTCAAGCCCTCGCTGATCCCTACTGTCTCCATCCTGGGGCTGGACTTCGCAGCCACCCTGGGCAATGCCTTCCTGGTGGAATTGATCTTCGTCTGGCCCGGGATGTCTCGGTACGGCATCAATGCCATGCTGCGCAAGGACCTGAACGCCATATCCGCCGTCATCCTTGTTCTGGGGGTGGTGTTCATTCTCACCAACATTGCGGTCGATGTCATCGTAGCCAGGCTGGATCCCCGGATCCAACTGGGAGGTGGAAGGAGCGAATAGCAGGATGGTGTCCGCCAAAGCCCTGGTTTCGGCCCAGAGAAGGGAAAACCTTCATCGTAGCTGGTACAAATTTTCCCGGAACCGCCTGTCCATCGTCGGGCTGTGCACGGTCTTGCTGGTGACCTTCCTGGCTGTTTTTGCCCCTCTGGTGGCCCCCTATCCGCAGCATGCCAGCGCCTTCGTCGATTTCGCCAACGCCAGCCGCGCCCCTTGCGCGAGCTATCCCTTCGGTACGGACGTGGTTGGTCGAGATATCATGAGCCGGATTTTCTTCGGCTTCCGCTTCTCCTTGGTGATGGGCGTGGTGGTTCTCAGCCTGGTTGTGCCTCCAGGGGTGATCCTGGGACTGGTGGCCGGCTACTACCAGGGAACCTGGCTTGATACGGTGATCATGCGCACCACGGACATCTTCTTGGCTGTGCCGCCGTTGGTCCTGGCCCTG
>DATEXS010000103.1:0-3525 GCA_035256725.1 Anaerolineae bacterium | reverse complement strand
GCTGGGATATACAGGGCGAGGGCCAGGGTTCTGCATACTGAGGCAGCCGAGGCCTGATCGCCCGCCACGCCCCCTGCGCAGATCAGGCGCGGAGCCAGGCCGGCCTGGTACAGGCCGACCGCGTGCTCCGTCCGCGACCTCAGGTCCGGGCCTGGCTGCCCGTTGGACAGAACCTGGGCACCCAGGACCACGATGGCGTCGGCTGGCTGGGCGAGGTCCAGCCGGCCATAAGAGTCGATGCGCAGGCAGAGGATAGCGAACCCTGCGAGACAGGCCACTGCCAGCCCGAAGACCATCAGAAGGGCATAACGCAACAGACGCATGGGATCGTTTGGACGAGGCAGCGCACCAGGCCGAGGTTGCGGGGCAGCTCTAGCTGCGGCTGTCCCGCCAGAGCATCGCTGCAGCCTGGGCCGCCGCGTACACCTCCTTGAGTGGTTTGCCGGTCTCTCGGGCCAGACGGCGGCAGTCTTCGTACTCGGGGGATAGGTTGACTACGTCACCGTCCAGCCTGGCCACTTTGACTCTCACCTGGCCGTGGACCGTGTCCACCATGACCATGTCGCGGTCAAGGCAGCGACGCTCCATAGTCGTCTGGCGGATACCCAAAGTAGTGGTCTCCGCAAAGACGATAGAGGAGAGCTGGTCTACCTGATGTGGATGGCACAGCACGCAGAGAAGCACGCCGGGACGGTTCTTCTTGCCCTGGAAGGGCTGCAAAAAGACGTCCAGCGCGCCGGCGTCGAACAGGGAGTCCATGACGTGATCGTACAACTCCGGGTTCATATCGTCCAGGTTGGTCTCCAGAAGCACCACGTCCTCCGTTGGCAACGCCACCGCCGGGGACAGGGATCCTACCAGCACGCGGAGAAGGTTGGGGAAGGGGAAGTCCCGCTTCCCCGCTCCATACCCTATCTTCTCCACCGTCATTCGCGGCAAGGGACCGTACTCCTCAGCAAGGCTGGTGAGGATGGCTGCGCCGGTAGGGGTGACCAATTCACCTTCCACGTCGTACTGGACCACCGGCAGACCCCTGAGTAGGGCCAGTGTGGCTGGCGCTGGGACAGGAAGAAGGCCATGGGCACAGCGTACAAACCCATGCCCTAGAGGCAGCCGCGACGCATACACCTTACCCACACCCAGGAGCTTCAACCCCAGCAGGCTGCCCACCACATCTACAATGGCATCGGTTCCGCCCACCTCGTGGAGATGGACCTTAGCAGGGTCGGCGCCATGGATCTCCGACTCCACGTCGATCAGCCGGCGGAAGATAGAGAGGCTTTGCTCCTTGACCGCGGCGGGCAGGTCGCTCTCCTCGATGACCTGCTCGATGTTCGCCAGTTTGCGCTCAGGAACTGGGCCTCTGACTGCCACTGTCACCGATGTGGCGCCGATGGCTCCCTTGTGCACCTGGCTGACCTGAAGGTCGTATTCCGAGAGGCCGAGCCCTTGAAGGCCCTGTCTGAGTTCGTCGACATCCAGGCCGGCGTCGATGAGCGCCCCCAGGATCATGTCTCCACTGATGCCGGCAAAACAGTCGAAGTAGGCGATTTTCATTCTGTTCTATTCAGCCGAATGATGCTATGAGCAAAGTAGGCGGCCCCAAACCCGTTGTCCACGTTGACCACGGCCACCCCCGGAGCGCAAGAGTTGAGCATGGTGAGAAGGGGAGCCAGGCCGTGAAAGCTTGCCCCATAGCCCACGCTGGTGGGCACCGCAATCACTGGGCAGGATACCAGACCTCCCACCACGCTGGCCAGGGCGCCCTCCATGCCCGCCACGGCGATGATCACCTTGGCGGCGAACAGTTTCTGCCGCTTATCCAGAAGCCGATGCAGGCCCGCCACTCCTACATCATACAGTCTTTCCACACGGGCGCCCAGAGCCTCCAGAGTGATCGCCGCCTCCTCGGCCACGGGAATATCCGCAGTGCCCGCGCTGATGACCAGGACGTAGCTGTCGTCCTCGCTCTTTGGCCGGGCCTCTCCTTTCCGCTGATCTACCAGGATGATCCGCGCCTCAGGGTGGTAGACTGCGCCAGGCAAGGCTTTCCGCACTGCGGCGAAGGCCTTCTCGTCAGCTCGCGTGGCCATCACGCAATCATTGCGCTTGCACAGTTCCGAGAGGATCTCCGCCACCTGTTTTGGCGTCTTGCCCTGGCAGAAGACTACCTCGGGGAAGCCTTTTCGCAGCGCTCGGTGGTGGTCGATGACAGCATAGTCCAAGTCCTGGTACGGCAGGTCCAGCAACAGCGAAAGGGCCTCATCGGTGTCTACGCGCCCCGCCTTGACGTCTTCGAGAAGCTTTCTTAGTCGATCATCCATGGCTGTCTGGCCCCAGGACCTCGTTCATGCTGCCGGTACGATACCCTTCCAGATCGGCGGTGACGTAGGAAAAGCCTAGCCTGTGCAGCTCGCGGGCTATTGCTGAGCGGTGTTCCAGGATCAAGGGGAGGTTCTCCGGGGCGACCTCGATGCGGGCAACGCCCCCGTGAACCCGCACGCGGACCTGAGAAACGCCCAGGCTATGCAGGAAGCGCTCGGCATCCTCGATCTGTTGCAGCTTGTCCCTGGTGATGGGCGTGCCGTAGGGGATGCGACTGGCCAGGCAGGCCTCGGCCGGCTTGTCCCAGGTGGACAGCCCGAGCCGCCGGCTGAGCTCCCGGATGTCGGCCTTGTCCAGGCTCGCCTCCATCAAGGGGCTGCGCACGCCTAGCTCGCGGGAAGCCCTCATCCCAGGCCTGTGGTCTCCCAGGTCCCCTAGATTGGCGCCGTCTACCACGTATTGGAGGCCCCTATCCCTGGCCAGCTCCAGGAGCTTCTGGAAGCAGAGATACTTGCAGTAGTAGCACCTGTCCGGGGGGTTGGCCCGGAAGTCGGGGTTATCCAGTTCTTCACTCTCCAGGAGAAGATGTTCTGCTCCTATCCCTCTGGCCAGACGAGCGGCTTCCTCTGCCTCCTCTGCAGGCATGCTGGCAGACACGGCCGTGGCAGCCACGGCTTTCTCCCCCAGTTCGTCGTGGGCTACCTTGAGCAGCAGCGTACTGTCCGTCCCTCCGGAATAGGCCACCAGGACGCTGCCCAGGTCAGAGAGGATACCCTTCAGCATCTCCAGCTTCTCCTCCGGGGAGAGACTACCTTTTCCTTCTTGTCGTGCGGAGTTCTCGGTCATTCTACACAAGGCTGTAGACTATTCCGCTCTCCAGACTCAGGCGAGATAGGATCCGCCGGGCCCGGGGGAAGGCCCAGGGACCAGGTTGGCCTCTAGCCCCCCAGGTGTTCGCGGCTGCCCACGAGGGCAAGTGTGTGCTCGCCCTCCTCCCAGGTGATGATGTTGAGTGCCGCGCTTTCCTGGGCTGGCGTGAGCCAGAACATGGACAGGTCTTCATTCATGAAGTGAGACATCGCTGCCTTCACCGGGATGGCATCAGTGACCACGCATACCCTGCTGCCCTGCTCGGCTGAGACGATGTCCTCCACGGCAGCCACCACTCGCGCTTGCACCTCCTCCAACGTCTCCCCACCT
>DATEXS010000102.1:0-12150 GCA_035256725.1 Anaerolineae bacterium | reverse complement strand
ACTTAGTTGCCACATTCAAAAAGACTAGCCATCTCCGAGCTCTAGTCTTCTTGAAAGCCTCCTCATCAGGTACGACCCTTTTCTGCTGTCGTACCTTATCTCCCTATCAGTTGAGATACCTCGGTTGCATCTCAGCGGGGGAAGTTTAGGGTTTCTTCTTCGGACGCCTGGTGCCGTACTTGGACCGTCCGCGCATCCGGCCCTCGACGCCAGAGGAGTCCAAGGCACCGCGCACGATATGGTAACGCACCCCCGGCAGATCCTTCACGCGGCCCCCACGGACCAAGACCACAGAGTGTTCTTGAAGACCATGGCCCTCTCCGGGGATGTACGCCGTCACCTCGATCTGGTTGGTGAGTCTGACTCTTGCTATCTTGCGCAGTGCCGAGTTCGGTTTCTTGGGCGTCATCGTCCTAACTAGGGTGCAGACGCCTCTCTTTTGAGGAGACCCTTTGTCATCCTTCACCGTTCTCTGGCGAAGGGCATTATGTCGAAAGCGCAGCGCTGGGGCTGAGCTCTTCCCACTCTTCTGCTTTCTTCCTTTCCTTACCAGTTGACTAACGGTCGGCAATTCCCTTCTCCCGTCGTTGTTCCGGCTAGGCCCTAGCCGGAGCGTCCCTCAGCGTAGATGAGCAGGTGCAAATAGTGATTATACCACATCCTCTGTCAGCCGTCAAATCCGCAACTCGCTGGGAAACCCCGGCTCCAGCCGTAACCGCGAATCCCTCTCCAGCTTCTCATCCTTACCGAACTCGTGTCGCTGGCCATCCTTGTCGATGACTTCAACAGAGAGTCCCAGGCTCTGAAATTCCTTAACCAACACCCGGAAAGACTCAGGAACCCCAGGTGGCCCGTGCTTCTGACCCTTTACGATGGCCTGGTAGGTCTGCACCCTTCCAGTCACATCATCCGATTTCACGGTTAGCATTTCCTGAAGAGTGTGAGCGGCGCCATAGGCCTCGAGAGCCCATACCTCCATCTCACCAAAACGCTGCCCACCGAACTGGGCCTTGCCCCCCAGGGGCTGCTGGGTGACTAACGAGTAGGGACCGGTGGATCGGGCATGCACCTTGTCCTCAACCAGGTGGGCCAGCTTCATGATGCTGATGATCCCCACGGTCACTGGCCGATCGAAGGGCTCGCCGGTCTGCCCGTCGTGGAGCACCATTTTTCCCCAGGTGGGGATCGGCTGACCTGTTTTCAGGCTTACTTCTTCCCCACGAGCGTCCAACTCATCGTCCGCCAGGTCATCAGTCTTGTAGCCAAGGTCCTCCATCCACAGACGCAGGCATACCTGACAGGCCCGGACATCGGCCTGCGCCTTCTCCTGGACTGTGCGCTTGTCACCATCGAATACAAGAATCTGCTCGGGATCATATCCGAGGTCCTGCAGCGATTGTTTGAGGACACTGCGACGAGCGTACTTCTCGTCCGACATCAATCGCTCGGGATCATACCCGTTCTGCCCCAACCAGTGACCCAGATAGAGCGAGCGGGCTTCGGCATCATCGCTCAACTGCTCGAAATCCACTCCCTGCTCACTGAGCCAAGGCCAAGCGCGTTCACTGGCCCCCCTCCAGGCCCAGTCAATGAGCCAGGCCCGAGCCAACTCCGCCGCGATCTCTTCCTCGTCCGCGCCATCGAAGACTGGGGACACAGCCTTGAAGCCCAGGCGGTCTGCCGCCCAACCCAGGTGGGTCTCCAGTATCTGTCCGATATTCATACGGCCTGGCACTCCCAGGGGGTTCAGGATGATCTCAATGGGAGTCCCGTCGGCCATAAAGGGCATGTCTTCCTCGGGCACCACCCTGGAGATCACCCCCTTGTTACCATGGCGCCCAGCCATCTTGTCGCCTTCGGTGACCTTAGACAGGTGCGCTGTGCTCACCCTGACCAACTTCTCCACGCCGGCTGGTAAATCGTGACTGTCGTCCCGGGTGAATGTCCTGACGTCCACCACCTTGCCGCGCTGGCCGTGAGGCAGGCGCAAAGACGAGTCCTTGACTTCTCTGGCCTTCTCCCCAAAGATCGCCCGGAGCAGCTTTTCTTCCGGGGTCAGATCAGTCTCCCCCTTGGGGGTTATCTTACCTACCAGCACATCTCCCTGGTTGACCTTGGCTCCGATACAGACAATCCCCTCCTCGTCCAGGTTCTTGAGGGCCTCCTCCCCGACGTTGGGGATGTCGCGGGTTATCTCCTCGGGGCCCAATTTCGTGCTCCGTGCCTGTATCTCGTGCTTCTCGATATGTATGGAGGAGAACTTGTCCGCCCGCACCAGGCTTTCACTGATCACCACGGCGTCCTCGAAGTTGTACCCTTCCCAGGACAGAAAGGCGACCAGCACGTTCTGGCCAAGGGCCAACTCCCCCTTCTCGGTGGAGGAGCTGTCGGCGAGAACGTCCCCTTTCTGGACGTAGTCTCCCTTGTCCACTATGGGGCGTTGATCGATGCAGGTCCCCTGGTTGGAGCGGTTGTAACGGCGCAGCGTATAGACCATGTCCTCGTCATCTCCGCTCACCACGATCCTCGATGAGGTGACGCTGACTACTTTGCCCGGCGCCAGCGCTACCACCACCTGTCCCGAGTCCAGGGCCGATTGGAACTCAATCCCTGTGCCCACGGTGGGCGATTCGGGCGCTATCAGGGGCACTGCCTGCCGCTGCATGTTGGAGCCCATCAGCGCCCTGTTGGCATCATCATGCTCCAGGAAGGGGATCAGGGCCGCCGATACGCTCACGATCTGCTTGGGCGAGACGTCCATGTAGTCAACGTCTTCGGCAGGTTCAATCAGGTATTCGCGCCTGCTACGGGTGGAGACTCGGCTCTCGACCAGTTGGCCCTTATCGTCCAACTCGGCATTGGCCTGGGCGATGACGTGCCTGTCTTCCTCGTCAGCGGGCATGTAGACGATCTCTCGCGTGGCGATGGGGCGCACGGACACCTTCTCCAGGGGGAGTTCCACAATCAGCTCCGCCACCGCCGGGCTGATCACCGTCCCCGCCTCGGCCACCAATTCGCCAGTTTCCGGGTCCGTCACATCCTCCCGCAAAGTTTTGCCGACCAGGACATGGATATCATTGGCCACGGAGTTGATCACTTTCCGGTAGGGAGTCTCGATAAAACCGTACTCGTTGATCTCGGCATACGTGGCCAGAGAGCCCATGAGACCGATGTTTGGTCCCTCAGGCGTTTCTATTGGGCAGATGCGCCCATAGTGGCTATCATGGACGTCGCGCACGTCGAACCCCGCCCTCTCTCGCCGAAGTCCTCCCGGACCCAAGGCCGAGAGACGCCTCTTATGCGTCAGCTCGGCTAGAGGGTTCGTCTGGTCCATAAACTGAGAGAGTTGGCTACCCCCGAAGAACTCTCTGACCGCGGCAACGACAGGCCTGATGTTGATCAGGGTGAGCGGGGTGATCTGCGACGGGTCTTTGGTGCTCATCCGCTCTCGCACCACCCGCTCCATGCGCAGAAACCCGACGCGAAGCTGATTCTGGATCAGCTCCCCGACGGTCTTCACCCTCCTGTTGCCCAGGTCGTCTATGTCGTCCGCACCATCAACGCCGTTGTTGATGAGGATCATCCGCTCGACGACCTTGACCAGGTCCGTCTTGGTCAGCGTTAGCTGATCGAGCGGAAAGCCCAGCTCCAGCCTCTTATTGACCTTGTACCGTCCCACCTTGGCCAAATCGTAGCGCCGCGCATTGAACAGCAGAGACTCCAGATATTTCTTGGCGTTGTCTAGGTTAGGAGGATCACCAGGACGCATCCTGCGAAAGAACTCCACCACCGCCTCTTCTGCACTCTTGGTGGGGTCCTTGTCGATGGTGGCCTCGATGTAGCTTCGATCAGGCATGTTGTCGGACTGCTCGAAGAGGGAATAGAGCTCCTCGTCGCTGCCCTTGAGGAGCACGTCATCCAACGGGTCCTCATTCTCCGCAGAGATCGCAGCCAGTGCTCGGATGAGCACCGTGACCGGAATCTTCCGTTTTCGATCCACCTTCACAGAAAGTAAGTTCTTCTTGGTGGTCTCGAACTCCAGCCAAGCACCCCTGGAGGGGATAAGCTTGGCCATGCATAGTGGTCTACCGCTCTTCCGATCCTCTTCCACAGTGAAGAAGATGCCCGACGAGCGGATCAGTTGGCTGACCACCACCCTCTCTGCGCCATTAATGATGAAGGTGGCGTTGTCAGTCATCAGGGGGAAGTTCCCCATGTAAACATCCTGCTCGAGACGCTCGCCCTGCTCGTTGACCAGCGCAGCCCTGATGTGCAGCGGAGCGGAATAGGTCATGTCCATGACTCGGCATTCCTGCTCGCTGTGGGTCGGCTCCTCAAAGCGATAGTCAGCGAGTTCAAGCCTCATCTTCCGGTTGTAGCTCTCGATGGGGAAAGTCTCCTCGAACAGCTCTCGTAGGCCATCCTCCCTGAACCACTCGAAGGATCGAAGCTGGACGTCGATAAGTCGAGGAAGGGCTTGGATGTCAGCTATGCGGGCATAGCTCTTGGAGCCGGCGAGGGGGCGCGCACGATCAGCGACCGTCGGCGCACCCAGATCAAAAAGGGTCTTCTGCGCGCTAGCACCCGTTGCGGCAGCGTCCCCAGGATTGTGGCCAGGAGATGGAGTCGCTCTATCTTCGGCCATGAATTCATATACCCCCTAACGAATCGTTGATGGCGAGTCTCGCAATGCCAAAGAATTATTATACCATACACTATCATATCTGTCAATCTGCAATCTTGCCGCCACGCATCCATCCCCATGCTTACCATCAGACCCCCCTCTCCCTGGGAAAGTTCTTCAGGGGCCGCTATGTAGTGCGGTCAGGAGCAACTGGACCACTATATGTCCGCTTTTGGGCGCTCCACACGGCGGGCGGGCAGCCCAGCAGGTCTCAGGCCTATGTTTGGCCCTCTCGTGGGCAGGTAAATCTTTAAGGTTCAGTTCAGGCCCGCTGGTCATGGTGGCGCCAGGTTTCGGGGTCTCTGAACAGCACTGGCGTGGCCCGCTCGCCCAGTGGTTGCCGCGCCGGGGCACCGGAGCGTATAATCTGCTGGTCTTATACCCAAGGGATGTATATCAATGTCCAGGAAGGCGCGGATTACCTCCGCTGTGCTGGCTGCGATCCTCCTGCTTGGCCTCGCCCTCGTCCGTCTCACCGCGACAGCCTCCGAGTTTCTGCGCGACTGGACTGGCGAACAGAAGCTGGTTGAACAGATCAAGGGGCTCGGCGCCCTGGTGCTGATTAGGCTCGAGCAGCCCACCCTCGACGTCCAACCATACGAGCCCATTCCACACAGCAGTATGAACCCCTACGGCATCAACACCTTCCTGGAGCAGGAGGTAGACGACTGGAAGATCCACCGGTCTCTGCGCCTGATCAGCGAAGCGGGGTTCAAATGGATCAGGCAGGAGTTCCCCTGGGAGGACATCGAGATTGAGGGCAAGGGAGTATTCCGCGACCGCCGCCAGGGGAGGGACATGTCCTCCTGGGAGAAGTACGACCACCTCGTAGATCTGGCTGAACAATATGGCATAGAGATCATCGCCCGCTTGGACAACCCTCCCGCCTGGAGCCGGGCGGCGGGGAACGAGGGGGGGACGCTGGCACCCCCGGACGACTATGGGGACTATGGGGACTTCGTCTACGCCGTGGTCAGCCGCTATAGGGGACGGATCAAGTACTACCAGATTTGGAATGAGCCCAACATCTACCCCGAGTGGGGCGAGGGCCCCGTGGACCCCGAGGCCTATACTGAACTGCTCAAAGTGGGATACACGCGGGCCAAAGAGGCAGACCCCAGCGTGGTAATCCTGTCTGCCGGGCTGGCACCCACCACAGAGCGGACAGAGCGAAATCTGGAGGATCTGGTCTTCCTCCAGAGAATGTACGATGCAGGGGCCAAGGACTACTTCGATATCCTCTCCGTCCAGGGCTATGGGCTCTGGAACGGGCCTACCGACCGCCGAGCCTACCCAGATCGGGTCAATTTCTCCCGCGTACTGCTGATCCGAGAGTTGATGGTCCGCAACGGCGATGCTGACAAGCCCATCTGGGCCTCAGAGGTGGGCTGGAACGCCTTGCCCCGCGACTTCGAGGGCTTTCCTTACTACGGCCGCGTCAGTGAGAAGCTGCAAGCCGAGTACTCGGCCGGGGCGTACCAGCGCGCTCAACTGGAGTGGCCGTGGATGGGGGTAATGAGCTACTGGTTCTTCAAGCGACCCAGCGACCACGAGAAGAACCAGGCCTTCTACTACTTCCGCATGATGGAGCCAGATTTCTACCCCTATCCGGTGTACTTCGCCCTCAAGCAGCAGGCTACGTCGCCACCAATTCTGGGGCTGGGCTACCATCAGGAGGACCATTGGGCGCTCAGCTACGACGGAGACTGGGAAGAGGTGAGCGATGAGCTGGCGGTGCTGGGCACCTACCGGGCCAGCAGCGTCGTGGGAGACACCCTCAGCTTCACTTTCTGGGGCACCGACCTGAGCCTGGTGCCGGTGGCTGGTGAGGGGGGCGCCAGCCTGGAGGTGGCCATAGATGGCCGCCTCATCCTGGTGGACTTATCCCGTCTGGACACGAGGTACGGCCAGGAGGTGCGGCTGGTCAGCGGCCTCACTGAAGGCCAGCACGAAGCGTGCCTGACCGTCGCCAATTCAGACCAAGGCCACAGCCGCGTAGGCATCGACGCGCTGATCGTCAGGCGCAGTCCCTTCTTCCTGATTCGTCGCGGTCTCTCCCTTCTGGCTCTCGCCAGCCTGGCGGTCTTCGTCCTCTTCGTGGCGTGGCGGCACTGGAACCGGCGGGACCCTCCATGCTGAAGGCAAAGCCCGGCCGCGCCGAGTGGCTGGTCGTGGCCTTGGTCGTCCTGCTGGCGCTATTCCTGCGCTTCTATCTCCTCGGTAGACAGAGCCTGTGGGCCGACGAGGGCAATAGCGCCGCCCTGGCCCGGCGCACTCTATCCACCATCACCAGGGATGCCGCCCGCGACATCCACCCGCCTTTCTACTACTATCTGCTCCACTTCTGGGTGCGTCTGTGGGGCAACAGTGAAGTCGCGCTGCGCTCCCTCTCTGCCCTCAGTGGCACCGCTCTTGTCTTCACCACCTATCTCCTGGGGCGCAGGCTATTCACCCTCCGGGTCGGACTGATCGCAGCATTTCTGGCCGCCATCTCGCCCTTCCAGATTCAATACTCTCAGGAGACCAGGATGTACATCCTGGTCTCCCTGTGGTCGGTTCTCTCCGTGCTCTTCTTCGTTGCCTGCATGCACTCCTGGACGGCGGTGGGGGATGCTGCCGGGCGGCGCGCCACCCCGTCGGCCATCCTGTACGTAGTTTTCACTACGGCAGCGCTGTACACCCACTACTTCGCCTTCACCGTCCCCCTGGTGACCAATCTTGCCTACGCTCTGGGGATGATCGCCTACCCGTTCCTCCGCCGACCCCGACGGCTAGTAGAGTGGGCCCTTGCTCAAGTGGTGATCCTGGCCCTCTTCTTTCCCTGGCTGCGACTGGCTGGCAGGCAGTTGACCACCTGGCCGGCAGTGAGCGAGCCTATTAGCATCTGGTCTCTGGCCCGTGAGCTGATCCGCGTGTTTAGTCTGGGCCTCTCCGTGGAGCCGGTGGCCAACCCCGCGGTGTTCGGGTTTGGGTTGCTCCTCCTCTTGGGAGCGCTGCCCTGCGTGCTCTGGCCTTCCGCTCGGCGCGGTGGGTGGCTACCTGGACTCCTGCCCCGGCACACGATGGACCCTCTGCTCTTTACTCTCCTATACCTCTGCGTACCCATCCTGGCTATGTACCTGCTCTCTCTGACGCGTCCCGCATATGACCCCAAGTTCCTTCTCCTGGTCACGCCGGCCTTCTTTCTCCTCCTGGCCAGAGGGATAGGTGCAGAATGGCTGGGCAGGATGAGCCGGCGCCGCGCCATTACCGCTGGTCGCTGGGCGGTCACTGGTCTTCTCCTCTTCCTCGTCGTCGCGGCCACCGTCCCCTCCCTGAGTGACTACTACTTCGACGAGCGGTATGCCCGCGACGACTACAGAGGGATCGCCAGCTACATCACCGCGGCGGGCCAGGACGGCGATGCCATCATCTTGAATGCTCCGGGCCAGATCGATATCTTCTCCTACTACTACCATGGCCAGTTGCCCATCTACCCTCTCCCTGGCCAACGGCCCCTGGACGAGAACGAGACCGAGGCAGCCCTCAATCAGATCCTGGCTCGCCATCGCCACCTCTACGTTCTCTTCTGGGGCACGGACGAAAGCGATCCGGGCCGCTTCCTCGAGGGCTGGCTGGACCAAAGGACTTTCAAGGCCCTGGATTCCTGGCACGGGAACGTGCGTCTGGCCATCTACGCTGTGCCACAGGAAGAGATCAGCGAGGAGATCCAGCATCCCCTGGAACTCGCCTTCGGAGAGAGTATCCTCTTGTCGGGCTATAGCATCTCCAGTTCCGAAGTACGGGCAGGCGACATCCTCCAGTTGACCCTCTTCTGGCAAGCGAGGGGGGAGATGGGTGAGCGATACAAGGTCTTCACCCACGTACTGGACGGCAGGTCGCACATCGTGGGGCAGAGAGATGGCGAACCGGTCGGGGGGACCAGACCCACCAACACCTGGAAAGCAGGAGAGATCATCGCTGACAACTACGGCGTGCTCGTGCTGCCGGGGACTCCTCCAGGCCAGCACCACCTGGAGATCGGCATGTACAACCTGGAGACAGGGGAGAGGCTATCTATCTCAGAGGCCGGAGAGGTGGTGGGCGATCACATCCTCCTCGAGCCTATCCAGGTCCTCCAGCCCGAGGCCCCACCTCCCATCGAAGCCCTGGGCATCCAGCATAGGGGGGAGCAGGACTTCGGACCGGTGCGTCTGCTGGGCTACAACCTTTCCAAGCTGGGATTCGAGCATCAGCCCGATGAGCCGGTCCATCCCGGCGACACCATCCATCTAACCCTCTTCTGGCAAGCAGTGGCCGAGATTGACACGGACTTCACCCTGACGCTCGAGTTGCAGGACCAGGCTGGCAACGTGGTGGTCTCTCGAGACGTCAAGCCGGCCGGGGGAGCGCATCCCCCTACCGCCTGGGGCTCGGGGGAGATCATTCGCGACCAGCACAGCCTGCTCCTGCCTGGTGGACTACCGGCCGGCAGATACGAGCTGTTTGTCGACTTACAGGGACTGGACATCGCCATTGGCCAGTTCCACTTGGCGAGCCTCCCCATCTAGGAGGCCGAGCGCATAGGGTCAATGTTGTCTTCATCTGGCTACCTCTCATAGGGAACAGGCAGACACAGATAAGAAGAAAGGCAGCACCACCTTTCAGCGATGCTGCCCCTGTAGCTTGTTTCAAGAATGGGGGACTATTCTTCCTCGCCACACCTCTCCAGGAGTTCCCTCCACTTACGATCCACCTGCGCCTGCAACTCTTTGATGATGTGCTTGTTCTGCTCGGCAAAAAGGTGCCGGAAGCGACCCTGCGGCTTCAGAAACTCCTCGATAGGCAGCTTCTCCTTAGGCCGGTAGGTCAGCTTCCACTGGCCATTCTCCACCTCATACAAAGGCCAGTAGCAGGTCTCCACCGCTAGCCGGGTGACCTCCAGCGTCTGGTCTGTCTCGTGGCGCCAGCCGCGATTGCAGTCTGAGAGCACGTTGATGAAAGTGGCACCGTCAGCGGCCACGGCCTTGCGCACCTTCTTCATCAGGTCTCGCCAGTTGTGCGGCGAGGCCTGCGCCGCATAAGGAATGTCGTGGGCCACCGCGATAGCCGTCATATCCTTCCGATGGCGTGGCTTGCCCGGGACAACGCTTCCCACAGGCGAGGTGGTCGTCCACGCACCAAGGGGGGTAGCCCCCGAGCGCTGGATCCCGGTGTTCATGTAGGCCTCATTGTTGTAGCAGACGTACAGGGCCTTGTGACCCCGTTCCATCATCCCCGACAGGGCCTGGATCCCGATGTCGTAAGTGCCACCATCGCCTCCAAAGGCCACGAACTTGATCCCGGTATCCTCTATCTTCCCCTGTCGGACCAGAGAGCGATACATGGCCTCCACACCGCTGATGGTGGAAGCCGCGGTCTCGAAGGCGGTGTGGATCCAGGGCACGTTCCACGCCGTGTAGGGATAGATGGTGGTGGATACCTCCAGGCAGCCAGTGGCGTTCGCGACCACCACCGGCTCGTCGATGGCGGTCAGGATCTGCCGCACGATGATCGGTGCCGCGCACCCCGCGCACAGCCGGTGCCCCGAAGTCAGGCGATCTTCCTTCTTAGATAGTTCCTTGAGTTTCAGTGCT
This sequence comes from Anaerolineae bacterium, assembly GCA_035256725.1. Classification (GTDB taxonomy): domain Bacteria; phylum Chloroflexota; class Anaerolineae; order UBA7937; family B3-Chlor; genus JAUVXJ01. Next base: position 1,851 of record DATEXS010000102.1, on the reverse strand, counting down.
GTTGCCATATCTTACTCCCTTGCAGAGGTGGGACATCGTCAACGTCTTCCCTCGGCTTGCCCCTTGCCGTTACCGCGCGGCTATTCCCGCACGCCGAGGTAGGTTACTAGTTGCTTGACCTCTCCAGTCTCCGCGATGGCCGCCATATCTTGGAATACCGTCTCGATCTGATCTGGCGTCGTATCACGCCCTCCCAGCCCGAAGACGTAGTCCACCATTTTGGCTGGCACATCGTGGGTCTTACATGCGGCCGCCAGTTCCATGAACAGGGGGCCGCCGAGAGCGCCAAAGGAGTCGGAACGGTCCATCACCCCAATCACCGCTTTGTCTCGCAGGGCGTCGGCCAGTTCCTCCGACGGGAAGGGCCGGAAGACCCGGGGCTTGAGTAGTCCAACTTTCAGGCCCTGTGAGCGCAGGTCGTCCACGACGCTCTTCGCGGTACCAGCAGTCGAGGACAGGACCACCAGGGCCAGCTCAGCGCCGTCCAAGCGGTACTCCTCAAAGAAGCCATACCTCCGCCCGAACCGCTTCTCAAAGTCGGCTGCCACCTCGGGAATGACCCTGTGGGCCTGCTTCATGCCCTCCACTTGCTGCCGCTTGTGCTCCATGAAGAAATCATAGAAGTCCAGAGGGCCGTAGGTCACCGGATGGTCCACGTCCAGCAAGGGCTCGTGAGCCTTGAAGGGACCGATGAAGTCTCGAACCGCCTCATCCTCCTCTATCTGTACACGCTCCAGGCCGTGGCTGGTGATGAAGCCGTCGTACATGCTCATCACTGGCAGCAGCACGTCATCGTGTTCGGCGATGCGCACTGCCTGGATGGCGTTGTCATAGGCCTCCTGGGGGTTCTCCCCAAATAGCTGGACCCACCCGGCATCGCGGGCGCCCATGGAATCGCTGTGGTCGCAGTGGATGTTGATCGGTCCCGAGAGTGCCCGGTTGGCCACCGCCATCACAATGGGCGACCTGTTGGAGGCAGCGATGTACACCATCTCCCACATAAAGGCCAGGCCGTTAGAGGAGGTAGCGGTCATCACCCTTCCCCCAGCGGTCGACGCCCCGATGCAGGCCGCCATCGCACTATGCTCGCTCTCCACCCTCACGAATTCCGTATCCACCTCCCCATCCGCCACGAACTGCGAGAAGACTTGTACGACATTGGTCTGGGGGGTGATGGGATAGGCAGCCACCACATCTGGGTTTATCTGACGCATGGCCTCCGCCGTAGCGGTGTTGCCATCCATAGCTTCGAATCTACTCATCCTTAGAGGGCCTCCTGTTCGAGCCAGACGCCGAGCCCACCGCTTGCTTCTCGGCCTCTATCTCCGGCACCATGGCGATGGCATCCACCGGGCAGATCGAGGCGCAGATGCCGCAACCCTTGCAGTACTCCAGGTGAAAACCGACCATCTCCTCGTCCTCGACGTCGATCGCGGCATCAGGGCAGTACACCCAGCATTGCAGACAGTTGATACATTTCTCCTGATCGACAACGGGCCTCATGGACCGCCAGCTACCAGTCTCGTACTCTCGAGCGTTGCCGGCCTCTACGATCTTCCCGCCTATGGGGATGTCTCTCCAACCGGCTTTCAGATCTACCATTTAGCCCTCCTGTGCCTCGTCCGCGGCCCGCGTGATGGCTTCTACGTTTCGCTCGACCACCGCCTTGCCGAACTTGTCGCCAAACTGCTTGCGGGTCTGCGCTGTCAACTCCTCAACAGTCAGGATACCTGTGGCTTTGACGAAAGCGCCCAACATCGGCGTGTTGGTTATCTCTCGTCCCAGCGTCTCCAGGGCTATCCTGGTCGCATCCACGGTGAACACCTTGCCGGTACGGAAACCGACCTTGTC
>DATEXS010000101.1:0-3048 GCA_035256725.1 Anaerolineae bacterium | reverse complement strand
AGCAGCGGCGGTCTTGGTGGCCAACGGCGCCATCACCGACATCCTTCCGTACTGGTAGGATGCCATCGCCACCGCCAGGAGACAGGCCACGAAGAGGAGGGTCGCCAGGGTAATCAAAACCGGCGCGGGGGGCATCCGCCGCGCGGTTGAGGATCTATCATCGGGGGCCTCTTGAGGCCTCTCCATCCTGCGCTCCGCACGCTCCAGGCCAAAAGGAGGCTCGGCTCTTACCCACTCGCCGTCTTCATGGCGATACCACTTTTCCGTCTGAGCGGCGATGGTCCAGTAGCTGCCCAACTCGTCCTGGAAGAGGAAACTTCCGATCTCGGTTTCAAACTCCTCTTCGGTGATCGCACCCGACTCGAGCCCGGCCTTCAATGCACGGAACTGCTGTTCTACATCCTCGGGTCTCACCACTCTCCCTCCCGGACCTCAGTTCACCTCAGAGGCAGGCCGCAGCGGTTGCAGCACTTCTCGTCAGCCTCGACGGGATCTCCACACCGCTTGCAGAACTGGGGACTCGTCTCGAGCATGGCACCGCACCGCCTACAGAACTGATCCTCCATCCGTGCTGCATAGTGGCAACTCGGGCACTATCGCGGTAAGGAGGGATCGGGTAATACCTGACCCGCATGTCGGCTCACTATCGCTCCCCCTGAGTGCAGCCAGCCCGATCTCTTCCGGCAAGGTGGTGGGCAAAACAGGAGTCCCGGCCCTCCTGGGCCGCAGAGGACCCCCGCAGTTGCCGCACAAGGCGGCCCTTGACTCATTCAGGTAGCCACAGTCACAGCAGGCTCTGTCGCGGACCACATTGGCCTCCAAACTGGGCAAACTGGTAGATTATATCATAGCGGATAGAGGCCCAGCAAGGGCCTGGACCGGTCCAGCCGGGCCCTCGGAGACCAGGCATGCGAATACCCGTTCGGCCTAGGAACGGACCATACACCCCGGCCGTGCGGCAGCAGCACCAGTTGAACTGCGACTGGCGGTACAGTACAATCAACCAGGCGGAGGACAGGAAGGTGCATTTCGATATCCTAACTCTATTCCCCAAGATGTTCGAAAGCCCCTTCGGGGAGAGTATCCTCAAGCGCGCCATCGAACAGGGCTTGGTCACCATCGCCATTCACAACATCCGTGACTACGCTGCTGGCAAGCATCGAGTCACCGATGACGCGCCATACGGGGGTGGGGGCGGCATGATCATGAAGCCTGAACCCATCGTGCGCGCTGTGGAATCCATACTGGAATCCGAGAACGCACCCCAGGTTCCCATCATCCTCCTTAGTCCTCAGGGCCGTCCCTTCACCCAACGGGTGGCCTGGGACCTCGCAGAGCACCCTCACATCCTCCTAATCTGTGGCCGGTACGAAGGCGTGGACGAGCGAGTGCGAGAGTTGCTGGCCAGCGATGAGATCTCCATCGGCGACTATGTGCTCACAGGTGGGGAGATCCCTGCCATGGTCATCGTGGACGCGGTTACGCGCCTGATCCCTGGCGTCCTGGGAGACCCCGTAGCCACAAGCAGGGACTCCCACTCTGATGGGCTGCTGGAGTATCCACAATACACCAGACCGCCGGTCTTCAAAGGCGATGCTGTTCCCGAGATACTGGTGTCCGGAAACCACGCCGCTGTGGAACTGTGGAGGCGACGACAAGCCTTGCGCAGAACCTGCGAGCGTCGCCCGGATCTGCTGGACAAGGCCGAGCTGACCGAGCAGGATAGGGCCTTTCTGGACGCACTGACGCGAGAGGGCGCCTGAGTCAGCCATGCGTGCCGGCCATGTTCTTATCCTCCTCGTGGCCACGGTCCTGCTTGCCGCCTGCGCACAACCACAGGCGCGGAGTCTCGAGGTCCCCACGCCGCCTATCGCAACCCTTCCCCCGGAGCCTTCACCAACACCCACGCCTCAGCCTTCCATCGGAACTGGCGCGGTGAACATGTACCAGGACCCGGTGGGAAGCTTGCGCTTCCTCTTCGAGGTCAAGAACCGCAACGATTACCCCGTGGAGCGCGTCCGTGCAACTATCTTTCTGCGTGATGGGGATGATCGGGAGATTGCTGCGCAGTCCGCCTATGCCAGGATGGACCTGCTCAAGCCTGGCGAGTCAGCTCCCGTTCTGATGGTGTTCTTCCTGGCGAGCCCCGAGTTCGCCAGCTATGACATCGAGCTTGAAGCGCACAGGGCAGACTATCTCCAGGAACTCCTGCATCCCTCGTTGGAGGTCGTCGACCTGTCAGGCAGGGTAGGGCAGTGGGTACCCTATGAGGTTGTGGGGCGGGTCGTCAACTCCGGGGATAGCGACGCGGAATCCGTCGCCGTGATCGCCGGCTGCTTCGACTCCCAGGGCAGGATGGCCGCCATCGTCTCTGGCAAACCGGAACAGCGCTTCATCCCAGCAGGTGAGTCATCGGAGTTCCTGCTGAGTGTGGGTTCCTTGGCGGGGAGCATAGTGGACTGCAGGGTGTACGCCGAAGGACTGGTCGCCAACCACTAGTGGGAACTCTCAGCGAACAGCGTCCTGCCCTAAATAGTCTTCAAAGCTCATGGCGGCCGCCGGTAGTCGTGCCAGCGTTCTTGGAGGCCTGCCCCGATGGGGCTCACTAGGGTTGGTCCTCAAACCTGTAGCTGATCGTGTACACCCCTTGCTCGTATTCAGTCTTGGCGTTGCGGCCTAGTCGGGTGAAGAGGTGAACGGCGCGCTTGTTCTGCTCCAAGACCTCACCCTTGAACCCCCCGATGTTATGAGAGCGCGCGATGCTATCCAGGTAGTCGTGCATGAGTGAGCCGAGGCCCTTGCCCTGCCAGTCGTCCTTCACCAGCAAGGCCAACTCCGCCATGTCCGAGTCCTTCTCCTTGATGTATCTGCCCACCCCAACCATCCGCTCTTCGCCATCAACTTCCTGGATTGCGACGATGGCCATGTGCTCATCATAGTCCACCGTGGTGTAGTACTGCACCCTCTCATGTGGGAACGCGCTCGTCGAGCTGAAGAAGCGCAGGTAGATGCTTTGATCCGACAGCGAGTAGAGCAGCTCCTGCTCCA
>DATEXS010000100.1:0-17553 GCA_035256725.1 Anaerolineae bacterium | reverse complement strand
GAAGAGTTCATGGAGCGCTTCACTGTGAGCCAACTCCAAGAAGCTTCGGCCTATGGCATCCTGCATATCGAGACGCAGTACCTCCGCGGCGGATGGGTTTATGAGCAAGATCCGTCCCTCATCGTCCATGACCACAATGAGGTCCTCGCTGCCAGTGAGGATAGTCTGCAGCTTGCTCCTTTGCTCTTCCACTTCGGCGAAGAGCCTGGCGTTCTCGATCGCGATGGCAGCGTAGTCGGCCAACACCGAGAGGAGATAATGATCGTTGTCAGAGAAGGGCTCCATGGCCGCCTGATTAGTCGCGTGCAGTACCCCGATGATTCCGCTCCGCGCCTTCAGCGGCACGGCCAGCGTTGCCTGAAGGGGATCCGTCTTGCGGGTGCGAGGGCTCGCAACCCTGGCCACGCGGCCCGTGTTCATCACTTGCCGTACCACCGCGTTGTCCGCGCTCTTTCTCACGGACCGCGCCTCCCGCTCCCCAGTGCTCTGCACCGCCCTGAGCTCCATCTCCTGCGTGGCCTCATCGACGAGATATAGGGATATCTCCTCAGCCCCCGTAACGTACGCGGTGGCCTCCACGATTCGCGTCAGCAGTCTGTCCAGGTCCAGCAGTGAGGTTACCGACTTGCTGATCCCATAGAGGATATTCGATTCTTTGAGCCTCTGACCCAGCTGGCGATTGGCCAGTTCGACCCGCCGCGTGAGTTGTTCCTTCTCCTTTCTCAGGCGGGCCTCGGCCAGCGAGCGCTCCACAGCCCCCATTATCTCCGTTACCTTGAAAGGCTTGGGGAAGTAGTCCCTCACTCCAAGCCGAAAGGCTTGAGTGGCCACGGTCTCAGAGCCGTGCGCAGTGATGAGAATAGTGGGGATCTCCTTCCCTTCTCTGACCAGGGCCTCCAAGACATCGAAGCCGTCCAGCTTAGGCATCTGCAAGTCGAGAAGGATCAAGTCCGGGCTCTCCGTCCGCGCCAGGTACAAGGCCTCCTCACCGTCGGCCGCGCACAGCGCCCTGTAACCACTGGGGACCAGCAGCGAATCCCTCAGGAACTCCACGTTCCTCGCGTCATCATCTACAATGAGGATAGTTTCCTTGACCATCGTTAGCTGAGTCATCTCCCTACATAGGACAATCCGAGGCGGATTGTAGCACTGTCGTTCTCCTCCAGCAAAGAACCCAGAGGCTGTGGACAAAACCCCATCGTGTACCTTGCTGTGGCAGCTCCGCTCTGGCTTTTCGCCTCGCCGCGCAGAGTCCTGCACCCGAGGCAAGGGGAACTGGGTCGTACTCGTCCTGATCGCTCCCTTTCCACATCTCCCAATCAGGTAGTTGATAAAGGGCGACAAAGAAGGTATACTCCGCTCTGTCGGGCACTGACCGTCGCCACTATCCTTGATGCTCCTTGCGGGGAGGAGGAAAGCAGGAGATAGGCTTGGTGCTGCTGCCCTTCCCAGCAGTCCGCCCCAGGAGGCATTCTGTGACTCGGACCGCCGTGGTAGCTATTGGAGGAAACTCTCTTATCAAGGACAAACAGCATCAATCCGTGCCGGATCAGTTTGCCAGCACGCAAGAAACGTGCGTGCACATCGCCGAGGCGATCAGGCAAGGTTGGAGGGTGGTCATTACCCACGGAAACGGACCTCAGGTAGGTTTCATCCTGCTGCGTTCGGAGCTGTCCAGCAACGTATTGCACACGGTTCCGCTGGACTCGTGTGGGGCGGACACCCAGGGTGCCCTGGGGTATATGATCCAGCAACTGCTGGGCAATGAACTGCACCGCATTGGAGTTGAGGTCCCCGTCGTCACCGTGGTCACCCAGGTCACCGTGGATGCCGACGACCCGGCCTTTCAGAACCCCTCCAAACCCATAGGTCCCTTCTACGATGAGGATCGGGCACGCCGCTACCAGCGAGAGCAGGGCTGGTCGGTCACCGAAGATGCGGGCCGAGGTTGGCGTCGCGTGGTTGCTTCGCCCATTCCCCAGGAGATCGTGGAATTGGAGGCCATCAGAAGCCTTCTGGAGGACGGCTTCGTGGTCGTGGGGGTCGGGGGCGGTGGGATCCCTGTGGTACGAGATGAAGAGGGCAACCTGCGGGGAGTGGAAGCGGTGATCGACAAGGACTACGCCTCCAGCCTCCTGGCCACCGGCCTCAATGCTGATCTCTTCCTCATCTCCACTGCTGTTGAGAAGGTCTATCTCCACTATGGCCAGCCGGACCAAACACCCCTCGACCACCTGACGGTGGCCCAGGCCACAGAGTACCTGGAGCAGGGGCACTTTCCACCGGGCAGCATGGAGCCCAAGATCAGGGCTGTCATCCAGTTCCTGGAGCAGGGGGGGAAGGAAGCCCTGATCACCTCGCCACGGAACCTGGCCCGAGCGCTGCGAGGAGAGACCGGTACCCGGATCACCCTGCGGTGAGGTGAACACGAGTCTGGTGAGAGTTGCTATCATCCACGACTGGTTGAATCAGGTCGGCGGCGCAGAGGGGGTTTTGGAAGTCCTCAAGGAGCTGTATCCAGAGGCCCCCATTTACACCTCCATCTACTGGCGCCAGGCGATGCCCGACCAGTACCGGAAATGGGACGTACGCACGTCCTGGCTGAACAAGCTGCCCTTGATCAAGGCTCATCACCAGCCCTTTCTCGCCCTCTACCCCCTGGCCTTCGAGGCCTTCGATCTGCGCGATTACGACCTGGTCATCAGCAACAAGAGTGCCTTCTGCCACGGGGTGATCACGCCATCGGATACCGTGCACATCTGTTACTGCCTGACCCCGACACGCTTTCTGTGGGACTACCACAACTACATCCAGCACGAACGCATCAATCCCCTCGCCGGGGCTCTCCTTTCCCCGCTGCTGGGCAATCTGCGCCTCTGGGATAAGCTGGCGGCGGATAGGGTAGAGCACTTCGTGGCCATTTCCGAGACCGTGCGCCGTCGCATCCAGAAGTTCTACGGGCGCGAGGCGGCGATCATCCACCCGCCGGTGGACGTCGAGCGCTTTCAGGTGCAGGAGAGGCACGAAGACTACTTCCTCATCGTCTCCCGCCTGGTGCCCTACAAGCGCATAGATCTGGCCGTGGAGGCCTTCAACCACCTGGGCCTACCCCTCAAGATTGCAGGCGATGGACGAGATCGGCCAAGGCTTGAGGCTATAGCCAAACCGAACGTCGAGTTTCTGGGCCGATTGCCCAACCACGAGGTCGAGCGCTACATTTCCCGGTGTAAGGCGTTCATCTTCCCGGGAGAGGAAGATTTCGGCATCGCTCCCGTTGAGGCTCAGGCCGCAGGTCGCCCGGTGATTGCCTATGCCGCTGGCGGAGCGCTGGAGACGGTGATCGAAGGAGTGACCGGCTCGTTTTTCCGAGAGCAGACCGCCGATTCCCTGGCAGAGGCGGTGGCCAACTTCCGTGACGGTGCTTTCGATAGCGCCACTATCAGCCGCCATGCTCATGGTTTCGACAAAGCTACCTTCAAGACCAGGCTGCGGCGGTTCGTGGAGGAGAAGCTGGGCGCCTGAGCGCTAGAGCCTTTCCCGGAGAAGGAGAACTACCAACATGGAGCTGCGAGAATACTGGAGAATCCTTTGGCGCCGTTGGTGGCTCATCGTAGGCTTGGTGCTGGTGGTCTTGGCCGCCAGCCTGATCTTTCGGCCTCACCCGACCCCCATGTACCAGGCCACCATGAGGTTCACCATCGGCGTAGGCCCTGAGTCCGATAGCGAGCGGGTGACCATGGACCCACTCTACTCAGCCTATCTGGCTTCGGAATACATAGCCGACGACTTCACGGAGATTGTGAAGAGCGAATCCTTCGCTGGCGACGTGACCGAGAGACTGGCAGCTCAGGGAATCGTTGTCCCCGCTGGCGCCATCCGCGGGTACACGGTCGCCGAGAAGCAGCATCGCATCCTGACCATGCAGATCATCTGGCCCGACGAGGCGCAGTTGCGGGCTATCGCGGAGGCAGCCCGTTTGACTCTAGAGGAGGATAATGCCAAGTACTTCAAGCAGTTGGGCTCTGAGGGGGCGGAGGTCTTCGTCATCGACTCCCCGAGTGTGGTGCCCCTTGGCATCAGTCTCAAGGATCGCCTGGAGATACCGATCAGGGTGCTGCTGGGGCTTCTTGCCGGTGTGGGAATCGCCTTTCTGCTGCACTACCTGGACGACAACGTACACGATCCTGCAGAGCTAGAAGCCCTGGGCATCAGTGTGCTGGCGCGAATCCCTCCTTCCAGTTGGCGGGAGCGCCTGCCCTGGCACCGTCGTCCCTAGAGCCTGTTCGTCGTGCGCGTTTCAGCGCGCGATAAGGGCTGAAGCCCTCACTACGAACCTCTTCGTATGAGGAGCTCTCGCGAGGCGAGTTCTCTTCGTCTTCGCCGTGCTATGAGCCACCAGACTACTATCACCAAGGCGCCGCCCAGCAGGAATCCTGTCAGCAGCGGGATCAGTATGGAGACCAGAGTCAGCACCAGGGAGGTCACGTCCTCTACCGTGCTGACCACCGGATTGAGAAGTCCACCGCTGGTTCCGGTGACCACCGGACGGACGGTCGCCTTGGTGGCGTGAACCCCACCGGCAACAATCAGGCCACAGATCAGGGCCAGCACAGGATGGATGTCGCTGATCACGCTGCTGCTGGCCGCGAAGAGAATAGCCCCCGCCGCAGGACGGATGAAGGTCTGCACTATGTCGTTGGCCGTGTCCAGCCCGGCGACCCTATCGGCAAAGAGCTCTATGGATAGCAGGACGCCGATGACCAGGATTACCCAGCCGTTGGTCAGGTGGTCATAGGGCGGGCCCAGGGTTATGAGCGTGGTGAAGCGTGCCAGCAAGGCTACGACCATCAGAGGCAGGTAGGCGTTCAGTCCTGCGGAAGCTGAAAGCCCGAAGGCGGTCAAGACCCCAGAAACGGCTTCTATCATTTTGCACCGCGCTCCTAGGGAGATAGTTACTGGACCGGATTGTCCAACTGTTGGCCGTCATTGATCACGATGAGGGACACTGGCCGTCGTGGCACGGAGTTCCTCAGGCATCGACCCAAACTCGCCACACCGGAGCAAGAAACGACAGGGGAGAGCTGGCTCCAGGGCCCGCGCTCGGCATGTCTCTGCCGCGCACCGACCTCCCCCTGACTCATCAAGCCCTGACAGCAAGCAAGCGCCAAGGTCCCTGGGCGCGCTGTCTTTCCAGGCCCGGACATGGCTTGTACTCAGCCGCCAGCTCCGCCGAAGTCAAAGGCTAGCGCGAGTGAACGGCCCTTCCACATCGGCACCGAGCGAAGGATGGCTATCCTTCGCTCCCCTGGTGTGCGCCCGCACGGTCAGGCCGTGGCCAGCGACTCGCGCTGTACCTGGCCTAGCAGACAGTCTTGTGCTATCAGCGCCTGGGCGCGGGGCACCTCAAGGAGTTCAACTGACACAGCAACTGATTTGGCTGCGCCAACCGCGAACCAGGCGAAGGTCACACTCCAATTGGAATGTGTGGCTGCTTGGGCCACGCCAAGCTGGTGGGACCACCAAGCTGTACGGCCTACTGCCTGAGTGCTTCTAGAGCCACCCTTGCTGAGTCATGAACTTGGTCAGGTAGGGGATCTCAACATATTGGCCTTGATATGCGCGGATCCCGTAGTAGATGGAGACAGCCCACGGAACAAGGTAGAGGGGCACCAGGCACACGCCTAGTAGACTCCCCAGTCCACCGGTAGCCGCTCCCAACACGGATGTTACTAGGCATCCGAAGACCGAGATCACCACTTCAAATATGACCGCCGCCACCAACACGCCGAGTGCCTGGATAGCATGGTACCTCTGGAAAGCCCGCGTCTTTCCGGCCTCTGTTAGTAGCACGATCAGGGGAACGATCAGCCAGATCACATATGACAACAAGCCCATCAGCTTGTCGTTGTCGGTGATCTGTTGATCTCTTGAAGGTTTTTCTGCCATTTTTCTTTCACCTCGCTTGTATTGATTGTAACGTGAACCTTTCCTACTTCTTCATGGCCTTACCCACGATGCCCCCAAGGGCACCTGAGCCGGTGGCAAGCACCGCGCCCGCGCAGCTTTCTCGACTATGGGATTTAACCTGGCATTGGATCAGGCCACGGTCAGCGACTCGCGCTGTACCTGGCCCAAAAGGTGCGCCATCACCAGGTAGGCCCAGAACATGGTGAAGAGCAGACCTACGAAGCAGGCTATGATGCCGAAACCGGCGACGAACCCGGCCACCCCAGCCAGGATGATGGCCACTATGTAGTTGGCCACATTGGCCTTGATGAAGCTGAACAACTCGCCGAACTGGAAGGCCGACATGAACTCCCCGGTGACCGCGTATCTGATCCAGGACGCCGGCATGACCAGCCAGACGACGATCATCCAGATCAGGTACAGGCAGCTCCCGCAAGTGCTCACCAGTGCTGCCAGAGTGGCCAGGGTATCATTGTCGCCCGAGACCGCGGTCAGGCCCGAGACCACGCAGAGGATCACCCAAATCGGAATGGTGTAGACCAATCCGATGACAAAGAGCATCAAACCCTTCATAAACTTGCCGCCGAAGTCATCCCACTCCGGAAGCGGAAGGTCCATGCCATCAGCAGTTTTCTTCAAAGCCTCCAGCATGTAACCCAGGGCCATAAAATTGACGATGGGGATGAGGAGCAGGATGCCGCCGATGACGATCTTCATTATCCAGCTCTCATCCTTGAACATGTACGTGAAAGACTTGCCAATATCGAGAGTCATTTCGACCCACCTCCCTTGCGTTGGATCTTCGAGTTCGTTAGTGCTGTGCACCTCGCTGCGACAATGTGGCTTCATCACCTCCCTTCCACAGCGTGTGCCGTCTTGCTCTGGCTTGTGCGTCCCCAAGCTGTGACTCTACAGGGGTTGAACAATTATAGCATCAATCCGATCTCTTGGCAATAGTACGTCGCTTCGCTCCCCGCAACCACCAGAAGAGTTCCGGCCAGGACCCTGGCGAGCTTCGGGAACGGTGTCCTCCAAGGGGCGCCGGGGTTCGCACGAGGTAGACAAGCCCCACTAGCGTGTCCGTCCGCACTCGAGTGGTGCGGTCAGAAGGGGATTCCCAGCGCGGTGCTGAATTGCCATCGCAGCAACGCGATGACCGCCAGCTCCAGGATCGTAGCGCCAAAGCCCAGCACCACCGGCAGGGCAGCATCCCACCAGGCCACTGCTCGTGCCTCGCGCCGGGTCGCGATGACGATGATCATGGAGTTCACGACAGTGAGCATGGCCAGGACCCCAGCGACGCCGAGGATAGCCGCAGGATATAGAAGGATGCCCAGCTCGGTCTGTACCAGGATCACGGTAGGCAGCACGAGCACCAAGAGGATGAGACCCAGCTCCCTGAACCCTGACAGAGCCGGCCAGTTGTCGGGCATCTTCCACAGTGTGAAGTTGAAGATGGGAAAGACGATGATGCTGAGCGCGAGACCGTGCAGGGTGCCGGTGGCCAATCGAAGAAGGTTGTGGGGCTGGTAGAGCAGGGATCTGTTGAGAAACAGGGAGATATACGAGTTGAGTCCATCAACAGCCATGAGGAAGATGAAGCCGACCAGGAGGCCCACGACCGCGGCGGGCGGCATCAGGGCCGCCTTCCTCTTCCGCAGCGCCAGCAGGCCGCCGAACCCGAGCAGGGCGCCGATGAAGGTGCCCGTGCACCTGGCACAGAGGGGCAATTGGCGGCCGGCCATGTGGAAAGAATGATCAGGGATGCGCCCACACACGGCGGACCCGGCCACGTCCAGCTTGTCCAGGAAGGATAGTGGCCACAGCGGAGAGATCAGCAGCAGTAAGATAAAGGCGACGGCTCCCACTGCCACCCAGGTGAGAGTGCGGCCACGGTGAGCCCCCTTCACCTGACTATCCCGTGTCGTCTTGTCCAGCAATGCGCACCTCCAAGGATATGTCCTCCCGGCCCTCTTAGCAGCAGTGTTTCAAGCGCTGACCAGCGCACTGTGCACGAAATCCAAACACCGCCTCAGGTTGTCCCTGACGCGGCCAGGACGCCAGGCCTCCAGCGCGAACGGGCTGATCTCGATGGTGATAATCCCGTCGTACGCTTCCCGCCCGAGCCGCTCGAGGAAAGGCAGCAGGGCCAGGTCCCCCTCCCCTGGAATCTGGTGATGCTTGAAGAAGCTATGCAGATTGAACCAGGGTGGGATGGACAGTTCTTGTCGAAAGTCACTCAGATGGACGTTGACTACCCTGCTCCCGAGAGCCTCGTACCCCTCCAGCAGATCGTAGGGAAAGGACCCGGCGTGGGCCGTGTCCAGGGTCACCATCACGTCCTGTTGATCGGCAAAACGACGCAGGTTTTCAGGAGTGCTGAGCGCGTATCCTCGGTCACCAGGCCGAAAGACCGCCTGATTCTCCAGGCACAGCCTGGGTGATCCGCCCTTCAGTTCCTCAACGCACGCCTCCACGGCAGCCACATACTCCTTGCCGACCCCGTCGGACAGGGTTGACGCCTTGGGCGCGTGAATGATGATGAACTGGCAGCCAAGTTCGCGAGCCACAGGGATCATCTGCGGAAGCAGCTTATGATGCTCTCTGCGCCCCGGCATGGGGACCATGGGAGGATGTAAAGTCAGGACGGGAAGGCCGTACTCGCGGGACAAATCCTGAACGCGGGAGACGTCCTGAGGGATCGCGCCTGGGCCGAGGGCCAGCTCCAGGCCTTCATAACCCGTGTCCTTGGCCAGGGCGAAGACGTGACGAAGGGGATAGAAGTACAGAGAGGCGGTAGAGAGGCTTATTCTCAAGGCGCCGTCCCCGCCGACTGCTCGTAGAGCCGGTGCTCCCTGACGTATCTTTCCACCTCTTCGGGCACTTGATACTTGATGGGGAGACCGTCCTTGACCCGTCGCTGGAGATCCGTGGAAGAGATGTTCAGTCCCGGCATGTCTATGATCTCCAGTCGGTTGGATATGCCCGGAATCGATATCTCCAATGCAGGGAGATCTACCTCAACGACCGGCCGGGTAACGGCCACCAGATGGCACAGCCGAATGAGGCGCTCTGGTTGGTGCCAGGTAGGCATCTCTACCAGCGAATCAAGCCCCATGACGAAGAACAACTCGGTGCCCGGCCCCCACTGTTCGCGCAGGATAGAGATGGTGTCCACAGTGTAGGACGGGCCGGGGCGATCCATATCCACATGCGAGACCTCGAAATAGGGGTTGGAGGCTATCCCCAGTCTCACCATCGCCAGACGGTGCTCGACGGGAGTAACCTCCTCGTCCAGCTTGTGCGGAGGCAGAAGGGCTACTACAAAGAGCACCTTCTCCAGATTTACTCTGACCCGTGCCTCCTCCGCTGCTGCCAAGTGACCGAAGTGTATGGGGTCGAAGGTCCCGCCGATGACTCCTATCCTCTGCAATGTCCTCTCCTAAGACCACTCCAGCTCTGTTTCGCCGACGTATACCGTGTCACCCTCGTGCACGCCCGCCTCTTCCATGGCCCTGGTAACGCCCATCCTCTCCAGTGCGCGATGCAGCCTGCGGACGCTCTCATCGTACCGCCAGTCCGTTCTGGCCACCAGGCGCTCCACCTGTCGACCCCTGATTCGATAGCCTTCCTTCTCCTCGCTGATGGTGAAGCCCTCGTCTTTCGCCTCGGGCCGAAAGATGGCTATCTCGTCCCCCGCTTGCTCTTCCTCCTCGGGCAGGCTATCCAGCAGGCGAAGCACCTGGTTTACCATCTCTCGGACACCCGATCCGGTAGCGGCCGAAATACTACACGCTGGCAACCCCCGGCTCTTCAACTCATCCTCGATCAACAGCCACAGTTCCCGTGCCTGCGGCAGGTCCATCTTGCTCAGTACCACCAACTGGGGCTTGATGGCCAGCCTGGGATTGAAGAGCCTCAACTCCTCGTTGATACTATCCAGGTCGCCCAGCGGATCCGAGGACGCCCCATCCAGGAGGTGGATCAGGACTCTCGTGCGCTCGATGTGGCGCAGGAAATCGTGACCAAGCCCTGCCCCGGCGTGGGCACCCTCGATCAATCCTGGGATGTCCACCATCACGAAGTCTCGATCGTCGACGGTTACCACTCCCAGATTGGGCACCAGGGTGGTGAAGGGATAGTCCGCGATCTTGGGGCGCGCAGCACTCACGGCCGCGAGAAGTGTGGACTTCCCCGCGTTGGGGCAGCCCACAATGCCTACGTCGGCCAGTAGCTTGAGCTCCAGAAGAAGCAATCGGGCTTGCCCCTCCTCTCCTCGGTCTGCGATACGAGGGGCCTGGTTGGTGGGAGAAGTGAAGGCGGCGTTGCCCAACCCGCCGCGTCCACCCCGGGCCGCGAGCGCCCTCTCTCCCGGCCTCTTGAGGTCGGCTAGGAGCTCCCCTGACTCAGCATCGCGGACCACGGTGCCCGGCGGGACAGGCAGAGTGATGTCCTTGCCCTTCGCGCCCTGCCTATTCTTTCCCTGACCGTGCCCCCCACGCTCGGCTTTGAAATGGCGGCGTCCCTGGAAACTGATCAGCGTATTCAGGTGGCGATCCGCTTCCAGGTGCACATTGCCCCCAGGGCCGCCATTCCCGCCGTTCGGCCCTCCCAAGGGTACGTACTTCTCCCGCCGGAAGCTGACACAACCGTCCCCGCCAGTGCCACCCTCCACGTGAATCTTGACTTCGTCGTAGAATAGCCGGCTCATCTTCCGAACTCTAGCATACTCCAGGGAAGTCGCCCCTGTCAAGAGTCTGAACAGCAGGATAGCCCGCCGTAGCACCCAGTCGCGACCTACACAAAGCTCCGTAGCTGCACGGGAACCTCCTACCCCAAATGCATTACCCGTGCTATACTGTGCCTCGGGGCGAGACCCACCCCCTACACAGTCTGCCCTCCGCCTGGACAGCCGGCCAGGTGTTGGGGACGGACTCTGGGCGGACCGAAGCAGGTGAGCCATGGGAACAGAGGCCGATAACTACTTCGTAGACGAGCTGCGTGCGCAGTTGAGGGACGTGTTCCTGGCAGAGACCGTCTCCGTGCACGAAGACAGGCGCGCGGTGTCTTTCTGGGGCCTACTGCTCACGGACGCGGACAAGGCCTTCTCAGTACTTGAGCGCAGGCTGGCGAAACTGGGCTATCTGCCCATCCTGAGAAGACACAAGGGTCAGGATACCATCACGATCGCCCCTGTGCCAGCCGTGTCAGGGCGTTCACGGCCCTGGCTCAACCTGCTCCTCTTCCTGGCGACGGTGGGCACAGTCACGCTGGGCGGTGCCTTTCAGGAGGGCTACGACCCCTTCACCGATCCACCGACGGCCATCTTGCAGGGCATCCCCTTCGCCTTTGCCCTGCTGGGGATACTGGTCACTCATGAGCTGGCCCATTTCCTGGTAACCAGGGCTCACGGCACGAAGGCTACGTTGCCCTACTTTATCCCCATGCCCCTTAGCCCGGTAGGCACATTCGGGGCGCTGATCAGGATGGAATCGCCCATCAAGGACCGGAAGGCACTGTTCGACGTGGGCATCTCTGGACCGCTGGCCGGGCTCGCCGTGTCCATAGTCGCCCTGATTGTGGGGCTGAAGCTCTCTGAGGTGAGCGTCCTGCTACCACAGGAGGGGGCCCAACTCCTGGGCACCGGCCTCTTGATCGACTGGATAACCGAGATCGTGCTGGGTCCGTTGCCAGACAACCTGGTGGTCGTTCTTCACCCCATCGCTTTCGCTGGCTGGTTCGGGGTCTTCATTACCTTCATCAATCTCATCCCGGTAAGCCAGTTGGACGGCGGACACGTGGGATATGCCTTCTTCGGCCAGGCCCACCGTTTCGTGGCCATGCTGGTCTTCCTGGGGATGCTGGTGCTGGGGCTTTTCTCCAGCTGGTGGTTCCTGTGGGCCCTGCTGGTCTTCGCCCTCGGCGGATTGCGCCATCCTCCTCCACTGAACGACATTACGCCGCTGGACACCAGGAGGAAGATTCTGGCGATCCTGTCTTTCGTGCTGCTCTTCTTGCTGGGGACGCCCCGGCCCTTTGGCTAGGGCGAGTCGTCAGCGCCCTATGTTGTGGAAAGCCTCCAGACCAGGATACCAGGCTGCCTCTTCCAGCTCCTCCTCGATCCTCAGCAGTTGGTTGTACTTGGCCACCCGCTCGCTGCGGCAGGGGGCGCCGGTCTTGATCTGACCAGCGTTCAGCGCGACGGCCAGGTCGGCAATGGTGGTGTCCTCGCTCTCCCCACTGCGGTGGGAGATCACGGCGGTCCACCCCGCCTTCTTGGCCATCTCCACGGCCGAGATCGTTTCGCTCAGGGTGCCAATCTGGTTGAGCTTGATCAAGATGGAGTTTGCGGCCCGTTCCTCTATGCCCCTGCGCAACCGCTCAACGTTGGTGACAAACAGGTCGTCGCCCACCAGTTGAACGTGATCCCCCGCCTCCTCCGTCAGCAACTTCCAGCTGTCCCAGTCGTCCTCGGCCAGCCCATCTTCGATGGAGATGATGGGATACTTCTCAATCCAGCTGAGATAGAAATCCGCCATTTCCTCGCCCTTGAGCCTCTTGTCCTCTTTGCGCAGATGGTAGAAGCCATCCTCGTAGAACTCCGAGGCCGCGGGGTCCAGCGCGATGAATATGTCCACGCCGGGTTCGTAACCTGCTGCTACGATGGCCTCCAAAATGACCTCTATCGCCTCCTCGTTGGACTTGAGAGAAGGAGCGAATCCCCCCTCGTCGCCCACATTGGTGGCGTATCCTCTGGCCTTTAGCACTTCCTTCAGCCTGTGGTACGTCTCCGTCCCCCAGCGCAGGGCCTCGTGGAAACTGGAGGCAGCAACGGGCGCGACCATAAACTCCTGCAGATCGGTGGAGTCTTCGGCGTGCTTTCCTCCGTTGAGGATGTTCATCATGGGCACAGGCAGCACCTTGGCGGCCACCCCGCCCAGATAGCGATAGAGCGGCACATCCAGAGAGCAGGCCGCTGCTCTGGCCACGGCCAGAGAGACCCCCAGAATCGCGTTGGCTCCCAGCCTGGCCTTGTTAGGCGTGCCATCAAGCTCCACCAGAAACTGATCGATCCCTTCCTGGTCCAGCGCATCCCAGCCGACGAGTTCTGCGGCGATCGTGTCGTTGACGTTCCCTACGGCGGTGAGCACTCCCTTGCCACTGTACCGTTCCGGGTCTCCGTCTCGCAACTCCAGGCACTCGTGGACGCCTGTGGAGGCGCCTGATGGGACGATGGCCTTGCCCAAGGCGCCATCCATGAGATAAACTTGAACTTCCACAGTGGGATTCCCGCGCGAATCCAGTACCTCCCTGGCCAGGATATCTTCTATCACGCTCATGCCAATCCTCCTCCCTCCGGTGGATGCTAAGCTACTTCAGTCCCAGAGTGATGTACAGGCTGGTGAAGTCGAAGTGCTCGTCTAGCAGTTCCCGGAAACGCTCTGTCTTCTTCTCCTGCTGGAAGCGGCTCTTCCCGAAGAACCCCTCGACTATTTGTATGGTGGTCAACGTGTCGTACTTGCTGACTATGATGGGCACCCCCATTTCCTCTGCCACGCCTTTGATCATATCCTGCGGTTGGAGATTGCCCGTCAGGATGAGGCAGTTGGTCGAGGTCTGCAGGGCCGCCAGTTGGATATCAGACCTATCACCGCCCGTGATGACCGCCTTGTGGGGCTTCTGCCGGAAGTAGCTGAGGGCAACGTCCCCCGTCATGGCGCCGACCATGAGATTCTCAACCAGCTCAGCCCCCTTGTCGGCCCGAGTGAGTATCTCGGCTTCCAGGGCGTCGGCAAGGTCGTTGACACTGACCGACATGAGGAATCTCTCTTCGGGAAGAATACCGTAGACCAGGATCCCTTCCTTCTGAAGGTATGGTCTGGCTATGTCCTCGGCCGACTCCCTCAGCCGTTGTGGCACGCTATTCATCACGGCCCCAATCATGGACTCGCCCAACACACGTCGGTAGAAGAGCACAGGATCCAGGGCCAACAGTCCGTCGTAGTGGATCACGGTCAGTGACTTGGCTTTCAGAAGCTTGCAGACCTCATTGGCCGGCAGTTTTACCAGGCCGCCAGCACTCAGACGGTCCACTCCCTCGATCAGCATGACGTCTTTGCCCTTGGCCACTCGCTCATAGACCTCCGCCAGCCGTTTCGGGTAGTCCAGCCACTTCTGTTTGCGCATGATGGATTCTACAGCCTGTGCGTCCAGGGGTATGGGGACCAGGTCCGACACGGACTCCTCGAGCTGGAGCTCCTTCTTGATGAACTGCGCATCCTCGTCGACCACCGTGCCCTCGAGACGCCGCGCCGATAGACTTATCGGCTTTAGATATCCTACCGAGAACCCATCGCTCTGGAGGCGTTTGCCGAGGCCTACACAGAGGGCTGTTTTTCCTGAAGCTTTATCCGTTGAAGCGATGTAAAGTGTTACCATTTCTGCTACCTCTCCTCGCTCTGGCGAGCCGAAACTCGCTACTCCATGGGAAGTTGCGTATGGTCAGACCGCCCAAGCGCTGCTCGCCGACGGGTCACGACAGCACCAGGCGCATGTCCAGAGCCACCGCTCCCTTTCCTTCCTCCTGCACCATCAACGGATTGATATCCAACTCCACGATTTCTGGGAAGTCCATGGCAAGCTGGGACACCCTTAGCGTGCAATCCACGATCGCATCCAGGTCCGAGGGGCTTTCACCTCGCTGGCCCCGCAGGAGCGGGGAGGATCTTAGCTCGTCGATCATCTCCTTTGCCTCCCAGCGGGCTATGGGCGCGATGCGGAAGCTGACGTCCTTCAGAATTTCCACGTATATCCCACCCAGACCTAACACCAGCAACGGTCCGAACTGGGGATCGCGGTTTATGCCGATGAGCACCTCTTTTCCCTGGGGAACCATCTCCTGAACCAGGGCCCCCCACACCTCCGCCTGGGGCATGTACCGGTTGGCCCGGTACATGAGCAGATCGAAGGCGTCTCTCACATCCCCCGCGCTCATCAGGTTCAGCTTCACGCCGCCGATGTCGGTCTTGTGAAGGATATCCGGCGAGGCGATCTTCATCACCACTGGATAGCCGATCTCCTCGGCGATGGCCACGGCGTGGTCCGGGTCGCGGGCCAGTTCGGATCGCGGGATGGCGATCCCGTACGCCTGCAGAATCTGCCTGGACTCGGCATCACCCACCTTGAGCCGTTCCTGCTCCCGCACCGCTGCTAGCACCTGTTGTGCCTGCTCTCGCTGCACTTCGAAACGCTCGATCTCCCTGGCGGGCCTCTGCAACCAGCGCCAGCGCTCCACCATAGCCCTCATAGCGTCCACGGCTGGCTCGGGGTAGCTGTAGTTGGGGATCTTGGCGTCCCGCAGAATCTCCAACCCTATCTCGGCCAGGTTCTTACCCATGAAGCAGGAAAGCACCGGCTTGTCGTGCTTATTGCACACGTCAACAATTACCTGCGCCGTCTCCTCCACTTTGGTCAGGGCTTGAGGGATCAAGATGGCAATCACCCCGTCCACGTTTGCGTCCCGCAGCACAGTATCCAGCGCCATTCGATAGCGCTCGTCGTCTGCGTCTCCACGAACATCCACGGGGTTCAGGGCGTTGGAACCGGGAGACAACTGCCCCTGGAGCAGCTCGATGGTCTCCCTCTGAAACGAGGCCAGGCGCAAGCTGGCACGATCCAGGGCGTCAGTGGCCATGATGGCAGCCCCGCCGGCGTTGCTGACCACCGCGATGCGATCGCCCGCGATCGGGGGAGCCTCGGAGAAGGCCTGGGCGTAGTGGAACAGCTCCTCGACCGAGTCGGCCCTGGTGATCCCTGCTTGCTTGAACGCAGCTTCATAAGCCCTCTCCGACCCTGCCAGGGTGCCGGTATGGGAAGAGACTGCGCGCGCACCAGCCTCGCTGGTTCCCGCTTTGATGGCGATGATCGGCGTCTCCGTCCCCACGTGCTCCGCGATCTTCATGAAGTCGGGCCCATCCGCTATTCCCTCCAGATAGGCCACGATGACCTTGGTGTGCGGATCGTCATCCCATAGCTGGAGAAGGTCGGTCTCGTCGATGTCGGCCTTGTTGCCCAGACTCACGAAGCGAGAGAAGCCAACTCCTTCCCCGATCGCCCAATCGTGGATGGCCAGCAACAAGGCGCCTGACTGGGACATCATGGCAATCTCACCACGTTTGGGCATGCCCCGGGCAAAGGTGGCGTTGAGGGGGCAGATGGTATCTATCACCCCCAGGCAATTGGGGCCCAGCATGCGCATGTGATATCGACGCACGATCTCAACCAGTTCTTTCTCCTTCTTGAGACCCTCGCCACCGACCTCCCGGAAACCCGCCGTGATGACTACGACCCCGTTGACCCCCTTTTCCCCGCACTCCTCCAGGACCGAGGCTACGAAACGCTCGGGTACGACGATGACCGCCAAATCGACGTTGCCAGGAACATCCCTTATGCTGGGGTAAGCCTGGACGCCCAGTATCTCGCCACCCTTGGGGTTGATGGCATAGATTTCCCCCTCATAGCCGCATTCCAGGACGTTCTTCAGGACGGCGTGACCTAGTTTGGTCTCGTCTGAAGAAGCGCCTATCACAGCCACAGAGGTGGGACAGTAGAAGGCTTCGAGCACCCGTCACATCCTCCTTGGTCGGAAATCCCGGCAAAGCTGCTGTTCTGGGCTATCGCCAAGGATGCAGGCCTCGCCTCTAAACATCCTCAACCTTGCGGAACATCATGATCATCTCTGAACCGAGTACGTACTTGATGTCTAAGCAGCGAAAGCCCAGTCCCTCCATGGAGCGGACCAGTTCATCCCTAGTATACCGCGTTACGTGCTCATCTGCATAACCGCCGGGGATCAGCCGATGATAGAGCGCCTCAATGATGCGCCAGGACAGCCTCCCGTAGTCGGGCGTACCCAGGACCAGGCGCCCTCCCTCACTTAGTACCCGCCGCATCTCCAGGAAGGGCTGCTCACTGGCGGGAATATGTTCGACAACTTCCGAGGAGATCACGCAGTCGAAGGCCTCATCGACGAAGGGTAGGTCGAAAGTGGAGGCGTTGACCAATGGTTTCCCATACTTCCTGGCCCATCTCAGCTTCCTCAGGGAAATGTCGGCCCCCACCACATCGTCCAGTCCTGAGAGTATCCTGCTAGAACCACACCCCACGTCGAGGCACGGCCCATCGACAGAGGCAAAGGCGGTCACAATCTCATACCTCCTGCGCTGCCAGTACCTCTGGGGTGGAATCCTGCTGTCGAAGGCCCGGTCGTCGTAGTCCGCGCAGAGGATGGAGTTGCGCAACTCCCACATGCGACGGAACGTCCGCAGGTAGGCGATGCCGAAGCGGAGCAGGCTGATGTGGGAGTCGCCCTCTCCACGGGGCAGATACTGGAAAGGAACTTCCTTGATCCTCCAACCCTGGGCGTAACACCGGATGAGGATCTCCTCCAGAATATCGAAATCCGAAGTCTCCAGCTCCATGTCTCTGATGGCTGCGGAGCGGTACAATCGGAAGCCACTGGAGATGTCACGCAGGGGCAGTGACAGCCCCGCAGTGAAGAACCTGTTGAGGATCAAGCTGAGCACC
>DATEXS010000099.1:0-12698 GCA_035256725.1 Anaerolineae bacterium | reverse complement strand
CTGCTGCCTTCCTCGAAATAGCGTCGCTGGTGGTTGGCGGTGGGCCAGCCCCTGAACTCGTTCACCGGCCCCGCAACCTCCAGCGTGCCTATCCTGCCCTGGCGCTCCATCAGTTCCTCGTTGGCCTTCAGGGCCTCCACCGCGTCTTTGACCAGAGCAGCGAACTCCTCAGGCCCGGCTACCTTTGGACGCCTGGTGCCTCTGACCACCAGGGCCTTCAAGTTCTTGCTGCCCATTACCGCGCCCAGCCCGCAGCGTCCGGCGGAGTGCCCTTCGTCGCCGCGGATACAGGCCATGGGCACCGTGTTCTCCCCTGCAGGCCCGATCAGCGCTATCTCGTGGCCGGGGTACTCCTGCTCCAGGGCGTCTCTCGCTTGAGAGACGGTTAGGCCCCACAGCTTCGGAACCGGCCGCAGCTCCACCCGGTCGTTCTCAACGTGCAGGATACTGGGTTCAGATGCCCGGTTGATGAGGACATAGGCGCTGACACCGGTGCGCGCCAAGGCGTTGCCGAAGCGACCGCCCATCCAGGTCCCGGCCATCAGCCCGGTAAGGGGAGAGTGGCCGTAGAAGACCACGCGGTTGGCCCCCGGCATTCCTGTCGCATTCAGCGGACCGACAGCCAGGATGAGAGGGCTGGACTCGTGCAACGGTGGCCAGCCCTCCTGATAGTAGTCAAACATCAGCTTGGCGGAAAGGCCAAGGCCGCCGATGTACCGGAACTGGGTCTCTTCGGAGATGGACAGGGTCTCGGCGTGTCCAGTGGCAAGGTCGACGATCTTGGCCTTCATGGGCTAGCCTTTCCGAGCCACAATGACCACCATGGGGCTGGGCTCCGGCAGCTTCCGGGCCACAGCTTCCAAAAACCCCGCCTCCGCCAGCCATTGCATAATCGTCTGGGCGGGGTATTCCGCCGCGCCCTGGTTCTCCAGCATCATCAGCAGGGCGAAGATAGCGCTGACAGGGGGACTGGCTCCGTTCTCTTCCAGATAGAACTCCGTGACGATGATTTGGCCTCCCTCGACAAGCGCGTCATGGGACTTGCGCAGGAGGCGCTTGCCGACCTCCTCGGTGTTATCGTGGAGGATGTTGGCGAGGAGGACCGCATCATAGCCCTTTGCCGGACAGGGGGCGCTGAAATCCCCCTCCTGGAACGATATGCGGTCACTCAGCCCGTGGCTGGCGATGGTCTCCTCAGCCAACTCGCGCACCGCAGGCAGGTCGAGGATGACAGCCTCCAACTGCGGATTCTTCTGTGCCAGCAGGATGGAGTAGGTACCCACGCCTCCACCCACGTCCAGCAACTTGCGACGGCCGGCGAGGTCAACGTAGTCGGGGAGCGCGCTGCCATTGATAAGAGCCAGGTCGTGGAGGGCCAGGAGGAAGTTGCCGGCCGTGGCCGGTTGCTCTTGCAGACGTCGGCGCATGGGGGGAAGCTGGGCTTGGTCGGATCGTACAGCCGGCACCAGTTTTCCCCATGGCCCGTAGAACTCTTGCTCCTTAGCTACTACGCGGCCCAGGTATCCAGGATTGCCCTTGACCAGGAACCTGTCGGCCAGGGGCGAGTTCTTGTATTTCTCTCCGGTCTTCTGGAGAAGCCCAACGGCCACGCATGCGTTCAGCAGCAGTTCAGTCGATCTGGACGCTGTCCCCAGACGAGAGGCTATCTCCCCGGCGGTGAGGGGCTCTTGGGCCAGCGCGTCATAGACGCCCAGTTCGTGGCTCCCCATCAGAATCGCCGATCCCTGATAGGCATAGAGCATCTCCAACAGCGGTCCGCAGCTAATCTCCGTCATCTCTAACCCTTGTCTAGTGCCTTGGGAGGTGAAACTCCCGGGCCGATTGCTCGGCCTGGAAGCGCTCCAGGGCACGATAGATCCTCGCTTGCTTGTCGGTGACTGGTGCGATGGATTGTCGGCGCCGCTCCCACGCCTCCCGCATTTCCAAGTTCACCGCGTCCTGGTCCAGAGTGAGGAGTCTTCCATTTTCGACCACGATCCTTCCGTCCACGACGACGGTCTGCACTGAGCTCCCGTTTTCGCAGTAGACCAACTGCCGAAAGGCGTCGTTGAGAGGAGCGAAGAAAGAGGAATCCAGCCTGAGAAGGACGATGTCTGCGAGCATCCCAGGCTTCAGCTCACCCAGTTCGGTGGACGGTCCCAGCGCTCTGGCGCCGCCGGTCGTGGCCATGGCCACCACGTCTCTGGCGGACAGCCAGCGGCGATGGTCCACCTCCCGAGCGCTGTGGATCAAGCCGGTCAGCTTCATGATGTCGAACAGAACCTGGTTGTCGCTGCTGGCAGAGCCATCGGCGCCCAGGGCTATGGGAACGCCCTTTTGCTTCATATCCAATACGGGGGCGAAGCCGCTGCCCAGCTTGAGGTTGCTGGCCGGGTTGTGCACAACCGTGGCCCCGGTTCTGACCAGGATCTCCATATCTTCATCGTCTACCCACACACAGTGAGCCAGCGAGACGTGAGGCCCCAGCAGTCCCTCCCGGTGCAGATGGGAGATGGAGGAGCTGCCGTAGATCTCCCGGCAGAGTAGAGCCTGCAACTTGGTTTCGTCTGCGTGCATGTGCAGACCGCTGTGATATCTGGCAGCGATCTCCGCCGAACCGTGCAGCACTTTCTCCGAGCACCATTGTGGGCCGGACGGACCGGCCAGGCAGCTCAGGCGGCCGTTATCCGACCGATGCCACTTCTCGAAGAAGGCTTCCAGCGTCTCCAGATAATCGGGGACGTCGAGGGCCGAATCGTAGCTATCAGGCTCGGACGATAGCGCGGGGTCGCTCCTGATGGCGGCCTCCAGCTCAGGGCGCAGGTCCTCCACCAGGGGCGCGACAGCCGCTCTGATGCCGACGTCGCGGTAGGCCTCCATCACCGCATCCAGGTCCTCGTTGGTCATGCCACCGTTGACCCAGAAGTGATCGAGGACCGAGGTGGTTCCGGTCCTCAGCATCTCCGCTGCGCCGAAGGCAGCGGCCAAGTAGCTTTCGCGAGGGGAGAAGCGCACTCCCGAGGAGATGAAGTCGAAGAGCCACAGTTCCAGAGGAACCTTCTCGGTGAACCCTCTCAGGTAGTTCTCAGGTGAGTGGGCATGGGCGTTCACCAGGCCGGGCATGGCCAGGAGTCCCTGGCCAGAGATGATACGCTCCAGACGCCCTGTGTCCTCCGGAGAGGCGCCCACGTGGGTAATCCTGTTTCCTTCCCAGAGAATGCTCACCTGCTCCTTTAGCCCGTGAGGCGAGTCCGAATCGAGGAGGGAGCAGTCCTCTATCAAGGTGGCCATCAGAGGTATTTCCTGAGCTTCATATAGGCCTGGAGGAGTTCCCTGAGCTTGGCGATTCTCTGGCCGAGCCCGCGGCCCGAGGCGGACTTGACGTAGCCCAGGTCCTCCAAAACCACGTGGGCGGTGTTGTGCCCAGGGATTCCGTTCAGGCCTCCGCCTGGGTGGACACCACTTCCCGACAGATACAGGCCGTCGATGGGGGTTCGGTAGCCGGAAAGGGCAGGCGTGGGGCGATAGCCAAACATCTGATCCAGGGTCATGTCCATGTGATTCGGATTGGCGGCGATGGCCCCGGTGCGACGGTACCAGTCGAGCGGCGTGTGGATGATCCGGCCGATCGTGGCCTTCTTGATGTTGGGCATATACTGGGCCGCGACGTCAATCAGGCGATCGGCGGTTTCCTCCCTCACATCGTCCCAATTCCGACCTGCGCTCAACTCATAGGGGGCGAAGCAGGAGAGCCATAACGTGTGCTTGCCCGGCGGGGCGAGAGTGGTGTCGGCAGCGGAGGGCACGGCCATCAAGATCGCTGGTGCCTGGGGGAACTCGCCGCGCCTGATGTCGACGAACTCGCGCTCCAGGTAGTCCACACTGGGGCAGGGCTGTATCATGCCTATGATGAACTCGGGGCCTCGCTCCCAGCGGTCAAGGCTGGGCAGTTCGTCCAGGGCGCAGTCGATCTTGAATTCGGACACGTTGGTCCCCGCCACCGTGATGTTCTTCACCTGGGCAATCAGCTTAGGGTCCACCAGTTGCCGGTCCACCAGGTCCAGAAAGACGCGCTTGGCGTCGATGGAAGAAACGACTCCGTGTGAGGCTTCTATTCTCTCGCCGTCCCGCAGCTCGACGGCGACGGCGCGGCCGTTCTCCACGACGATCTTGGTCACCTCCGCCTTGGCGCGGACGGTTCCCCCGTAATGCTCGATGGCACGTATGAGGGCCTCAATGAGTTTGCCGCCTCCTCCCCTGGGGCGCCACTGACCGGAGGAATGGCAGCCGGCCAGGAGGCAAGGGGCATAGCCTGAGCCCAGTGTCGACGGAGCGGTCTGACTGACCGAGCCATAGTAGGCCAGGGCTGCCTTCATGTATTCGGTCTCGAACCATTCGTTGACCACCGCCCGTGGGCTGCTGAGCACGGTCCGGATCAGCCGATCCGCATCTACGCCTACAGCGGAGGTGGCGCTCATGGCTCCGGCCAGTTCTCCAAAGGTCGGGGGCGCCGTGTAGCTCACCGCGCCGAAGAGGGAGAGAAGGGCGTTGGAGAACTCCACGAAGCCTCTGTATGCGTCGGCGTCCTTCTCCGAGACCTCGGCGATGGCCTCGCACGTCTTGTCCACGCTCTTATAGATGGGGATGGCTACGCCATCGAGGAAGGGGAAGAAGTACATTTCCTCCCTGCACATGTACTCCAGGCCGAACTTTTTCAGTTCCAGGTCGGACACAATGGGCGTCTCCACCACGCCGCCATGCTCCATCGCCCCGATGGTCAACTTGAATCCAGGGGCCTCAGGGATAGCTTCCTCAGTGGTGACGAAACCCCCGATCACATCGTGCTTCTCGAGAACGAGGACGTTTTCTCCGGCCTTGGCCAGATAACCCCCGCAGATCAGGCCGTTATGCCCTCCACCGATGACGATAATATCGTACTGCGACATTCAACCTCCTAAATGAGTAGCTTTCCTTTGTCCCACACCACCTGGCCGTCGAACTCCACGGTCACGTCTTTGAAGATGGCGTCGATGTGGCACGGCGCGAGGACGCTGCCTCCGATGGCGTAGTTGCTGCCGATGCCCAGGTGCCCGTGTCCTAGCCTTCCCAGGTCCTCCAGGTTGGTGCTGTACTCTCTGGCTTCGGGGTTGAGGCCCAGGCCGAACTCGGCCGCGTTGTATGCGGTATCGTCCTTGAAGCTGGCCAGCGTTTGTTTGAAGACCTCGGCCATAACGCCGCCCCGCAGATCGGTGACCCTGCCACCTTCGACGACGATGTTGACCGGCTCCAGGCGGGTCACTCCCACGCTCATGATCCGCACGTCGGCGACAACCACTCCTTCCGCCGTGCCCTCGATGGGGGAGATGTTGATCTCACTGTTGGGTAAGGCGGCGAAAGTGCCGGGCTCGCGGAACAGGCCTGTCTCGTACTGCACTGGGCGGCCTTGCACCTCTCCGCGGATATCGGTGCCCGCCGGGGTGGTCAGACGCATGGTCGTGGCCCTGCTAAGGGCTGCCCCCAGCTTCCTTCCCACCCGGTCGCACTCTTCGAAGTCGGCCAAAATGCCGCCGATGCAGAGGGCGTCCTCGGTGACCTCACACATGGTCGCCCCCCGGGCGCCGTTCTTGATGGCCTCGATGCGGGCGTCGGTGTGGGTCTGAGACCAGGTGGTGGGCAGGAAGAACACGTCTGCCCTGGCGCAGGCCCCTACCACCGGATCCGGTGGTTGCGCCCCGTGAGCGCCCGGCGGCGTGATCATCACAATGGTCGGCACAGCACCGACGGCGTAGGCGGCGGCCGCCAAGGCCTCGGCGATGCGCAGCTTGTTGGTGTCTGTGGAGATGACGACGTTCTCCCCGGGCTTGACAGCGGCGCAGTCCATGGCGCGCATGGCGCCGCGCATCATCTCAATGAATAGTGAACTATCGGGTACGTAGTGTAGATAAGCGATGGGCCATTCCATGTTGGCTACTCCTGATTATGGAAGCTAGTGTCGTAGCAGGCATCCTTCGTGACTGGGCCCGACGTTCTCAGCATAGAGGTGCAGGTATCCCTTCAGCGTGCGCTCCGGAGGCTTCCAGGCCTCCCGACGCCTCGCCAGTTCCTCTGGCGACACCAATAGCCCTATGCTTCTGAGTGGGATGTCTATCTCGATGGTGTCGCCCTCCTCGATCAGGGCGATAGGTCCACCGGTCATAGCCTCGGGCGACACGTGCCCGACGCACGCCCCTCTGGTAGCCCCGGAGAATCTGCCGTCTGTGACCAGAGAGACCGATCCACCCAGCCCCAGACCCGCCAACGTGGCTGTGGGCATGAGCATCTCCGGCATGCCGGGCCCTCCGCGGGGACCCTCGTAACGGATGACCACTACATCGCCAGCGTTGATCTGGCCGCCTCGGATAGCCTGCAGGGCCTCCCTCTCGCCGTCGAACACTCGCGCCGGGCCCCGGTGGGCCATCATCTCCTGCGCCACAGCCGACTGTTTGACCACACAGCCATGGGGCGACAGGTCCCCCTTGAGGACCGCGATCCCACCTTCGGGCCGCAGCGGTGTGCTCAGGGGGCGGATGACCTGGGGGTTCAGGTTCTGTGCTGGGGCGATGTTCTCCCCAACAGTGTGGCCGTTGACGGTCCGACAGTCGAGGTCGAGGAGGTCTCGCAGCTCGCGCATTACGGCGGGGACGCCGCCGGCCTCTTCAAGGGCCAGAATGCTGTGGGTGCCACTGGGTTTCACGTCACAGATGAAGGGAGTGCGGCGACTGAGGGCATCGAAGTCTTCCAGTTGCAGAGCCTGGTTGAGTTCCCTGGCCAGAGCCAGCACGTGCAACACGATGTTCGTGGAGGCGCCCATGGCCATGGCCACCGTGATGGCGTTACGCACCGCCCGAGGGCTCATGATGAAGGAGGGGCGGACGTCCTGCTCCAGCAGGCGCATTATCTCCGCTCCACTGCGCCTGGCCAGGGCGTGCTTCTTGCTGCTCACGGCGTGGGCGGTGGCGCTGCCGGGCAGGGACATGCCCACAGCCTCGGTGATGGCGCTCATGCTGTTGGCCGTGCCCATCATGGAACAGGAACCCGGGCCAGGGCAGATACTGGCCTCGATCTCCCGGAGGTCATCGAGGGTGAGATCACCCTTCTGATACTGGCCCAGAGCCTCCCTGGCCTCGTAGACGGCCAGCTCGCGGCCCCTGAACTTGCCGGGCATCATGGGGCCCCCGGTGACCACGATGGCTGGGAGGTCGAGCCGGGCGGCCGCCATGAGCACGGCGGGCACGATCTTGTCACACGAGGCCAGGAGCACCAGGGCGTCGAAGCCGTTGGCCAGGGTGGCCATTTCAATGGAGTCGGCGATCAGGTCGCGGCTGGGCAGGATGGCCCGCATGCCAGCGTGGCCCTGAGCTATGCCGTCGCAGAGACCGATGGTGTTGATCTCAAAAGGCGTGCCGCCCGCAGAGACGACCCCCAGCTTGACGGCGTCTGCCAGGTGCCGCAGATGCACGTGGCCTGGATTGATCTCGCTCCAGGTGTTGACAACCCCGATGAAGGGCTTAGAGATATCCTCGTCCGTCAAGCCCAGGGCGTGCAACAGACCTCTCTGGCCAGCGCGCTCGAGCCCGCCGACGACTTCCTCGCTGCGTGGTTTGGACATAGGTATCGGTTGAGAGCCTAGAAACCGAACTCCTTCTCGGCCTGGGTGATGGCACGGCTGGTGATCTCAAGCATATCGTCAACCTCTGACTTGGTGATGATCAGCGGAGGACAGAACTCGATGATGTCCTCTACCTGACGGAGGATGAGGCCCTCGGCCAGAGCCAGATCCATCACCCGACCGCAGAAGCGTTGACCCTCTGGAAAACGCTCTCTGGCTTTCTTGTCCTTCACGAATTCGATGGCGGTCAGCAGCCCTAGGCCCCTGACGTCTCCCACGGTGGGATGGTCGCTGAAGCTGCGCAGGCCGTCGAGGAGATACTTGCCCACCGTCGCCGCATTCTGTACGAGTTTCTCCTCCTCGATGATGCGGATGTTTTCCAGGGAGGCCGTGCAGCTAACGGGGTGGTTGTTGAAGGTATGCACGTGCCAGAAGGCGGGCATGTCCTTGATGATCTCTGATCTGGTCATGGTGGCCCCCAGCGGAGAGTATCCGCTGGTTAGGCTCTTGGCCATGGTCATGATGTCTGGTTCGATGCCGTAGTGCTCCACGCCGAAGAACTTCCCGGTCCGACCGAAGCCACATACAACCTCATCGTCGATGAGCAGGACCCCGTACTTGTCGCAGATCTCGCGGATTCTCGGCCAGTACCCCTCTGGGGGCACGATACACCCGCCCGCGGCCATGACCATCTCACCGATGAAGGCGGCGACGTTCTCCGGCCCCTCGTGCTGGATGATCTGCTCCACCGAGGCGGCGCACTGCAAGCCGCAGTCCGGGCACTCCAGGCCAAAGTCGCAGCGGTAGCAGTAGGGCGCTGAGGCGAACCGATACCCCGGCGGCAGAGGCTCCATGATCTCCCGGAGGGGCGACATGGTGCCGGTGGCGGCCAGCGCCCCCATGGTGGAGCCATGGTAGGCCCGTCGCCGGGAGATGATCTTGTATCTGCGGCGATATCCCTGGTGATAGGCCCACTGCTTGGCGATCTTGAAGGCGGACTCCACGGCCTCTGAGCCATCGCAGGTGAAGAAGGTGATGGACAGGGCGCCGGGAGCGAGCTCCGCCAGCTTTTCCCCCAGCCTGATCACCGGCTCGCTGATGTAACCGTAGGGGCAGAAGTAGTGCAACCTCGAGGCCTGCTCCTCCATGGCCTTGGCAATCTGCTTACGTCCGTACCCCACGTGGACCGCATAGACGCCGCTGGCCATGGAGTCCATGTAGCGCTTGCCGTCCACGTCCCAAACGTAGATGCCCTCACCCCTGGTGAAGACCAATGGTCCCATCTTGGAGACCTCTTGCGGCGAAACAACGGGGAACACCACGTGGTCCTTTGCGCTCGCTCTTAGTTTCGCGCCTTCCTCAGCCATGTTGGATAACCCTCCCGTACGATGTGCTTTGCTGTTGGATCAAATCTCCAGAGCCACTCTGGCTGCTGAGTGGATGGAGTGCCTGATGGAGTGAGGCTCCAGGCAGTCGCCCACTAGAAACACTTCCGGGGCCACTTCTCTGAGTCGGTTGGCCAACTGGTCGTTGGGCACTCTGCCCAGGGCGACGACCAGGGTGTCAAAGCTGATCTCCTTCTTCTTGCCGTTGTGCCTGTAGGTCAAGGAGTTCTCCCCGATCCTCTCGACAACGCTGCGGGTGAGTACTTCGACGCCTTCCTCGTTCAGGTAGTTGCGCAGGAGCATCTGGCGGCCCACGTACTTGAGGAAGCTCGCATCGGCGACGGAAGCGGATGCTTCCAGGATAGTCACCTTCTTGCCCTGCCTGGCCAGAGAAACGGCGGCCTCGGCGCCTTCGTGGCCGCCCCAGACCACCACCCTCTCGCCGACCTGGGCCTCGCCCCGCAGATACTGGAGTAGGGTGACCACGTTAGGTCCTTGCACGCCGGGGACATCGGGCAACTGCTCGCGCGATCCCGTGGCCAGGAAAACGACGTCCGGCGTGGCCTTGGCCAGCAGATCGGCGTCGGCCTCCGTGTTCAACTGGACTTCTACGCCCAGCTTGTCCATCTGGGTGGAGAGATACTCCACGATGTTATCCAATTCGTTCATGTATAGGCGAGGCGTGTTGGCCACTACCGGGATCAGCCCACCCAGGCGATCAGACTTCTCGTAAAGAGTGACCTGGTGGCCGCGCAGGGCAGCCACTCGCGCTGCCTCCATACCGGCTACGCCGCCGCCCACCACGGCGACCCGCTTGGGGTCTACAGGCCGCTCCATTGCCCAGCGGTAGTGGCCCTCTCGCGTCACCTCATAGTTGACGGCGCAATCGGCCATCCACTGCACGATGTGGCGATAGGAGCAACCCAGGTCGCAGGCGATACAGCGCCTGACATCCTCTGGGCGATCCTCCATCATCTTCTTGGGGAGCTCTGGATCAGCCAGGCTTTGACGGGCCAGGGAGATCATGTCTACGCGCCCGGTCTCGATCACCTGCTTCACCAGCCGTGGGTCGTTGATCCGGCCGACCCCAATGACGGGGATGTTCACGACCTTCTTTACCTCTTCCGCCAGGTAGAGGATGTTGGCCCTGGGCGTGTAGAGAGGCTGGATGTTGTGGTAGACCCTTTCCTGTATTCCACCTGATACGTCGATGCAGTCGATGCCCAGTTCCTGCAGGAGGGGTGCGTAGACCTTCGTGGTTTCCTCGATGGTCAGTCCCCCTTCTCCCAGGAACTCATCGGCACTGATCCTGATGAACAGAGGGTAGTCAGGGCCCACCGCTTCCCGGCAGGCCTGGACGATCTGCTTCACAAACAGGTATCTGTCTTTGCCGTACTTGTCTTTGCGTTTGTTGCAGTAGGGTGAGACGAACTGAGAGATGAGGAAGCCGTGGGCTCCGTGGATCATGGCCCCATCGAAGCCCGCCGCCTTGGCCCGAACGGCTGCCCGCGAATAGCAGGCTACCAACTCCTCGATCTCCTTCACGGTCAGGCCGCGGGGTTTGGCTGCCAGAGGCGGCGTGTCGTCGGACGGCGCCAGCGGCTGAGTCCCGCTGATCCGTGGGTCGGATACCCGGCCACCGTGCACGAGCTGGATGGTGCACTTTGCCCCGTAGGCGTGGATGGCTTCTACGATCTCGTTCAGGCCAGGCAATTGCCTGTCGCTGTACACGCCCAACATCCGTGAGAACATGTTTCCGTCCGGGCGTATGTAAGAGGCCTCCACGTGCACCAGGCCGAATCCGCCCTTGGCCTTGGCAGCGTAGTAGTCTACCATGCGGGGAGTGACGTGGCCGTCCTCGGTGGCATGGTTCATGACCATCGGCCCGGCCACAATGCGGTTCTTGACCTCCATGCTGCCGATAGTGATGGGTTGAAATACCTTACTCGCGCTGAACTCACCCTTCATTTGTTGCGCTTCCTTTCCCTTGTTCGCGGGACTATAGGGCTACTCGACTTGGTCCTACTTGGCCGTGCGGGTGCCCGCCCTGTTTCAGACGAGTGGCTTTCATCAACAGGAGTGCCACCAGGATCGCCAGGGCCTGTAGGCTGACATCTGCCCGCGTCAGTCCCGTGTCTATGGACTAAACAACTGCCGACAGGGCAGCTTCGATGATGGAAAGCCCCTTGTCCACTTCCTCAGCAGTGATAATGAGAGGCGGCGCAAGCCGTACTGTAGCCTCGGCATACATGCTCCAGCCCAGCAGAACCCCCATTTCCTCGGCTTGATTGGCGAAGCGCTCCGTCCTGCCTGCGTCATCTAGCTCGAGGCCGATGAGGAGGCCCTTGCCGCGCACGTCTTTGATGAAGGGGAAGCGCTGCTGAAGGGTTCTGAGTCCTTCCATCATCTGCTGGCCTCGCTCGGCAGCTTTGTCAGGGAGCTTCTCTCTGATCATGAACTCGATGGCTGCCTTGGACGCAGCACAGACGACGGCGTTACCACCAAAGGTAGTGATGTGCGATTTGGAAGGCTGGGAGAAGGTCGACATAATCTCGCGACTGCTCATGAAGGCACCCATGGGCAGCCCACCGCCTATGGCCTTACCGAGCGCCAGTACATCCGGCCACACACCCCAGTGCTCACCACAGAACCATTTGCCCGTACGCCCGAAGCCCGTCTGAACCTCGTCGAAAATGAGCAGTGCCCCTCTGTCAGTGCAGAGCTTTCTCAACCGAGGCATGTACTCATCGTCAGGAACGCGGACGCCGCCCTCGGACTGAATGGGCTCGATGATCACTCCGGCCGTCTCATCGTCGATCGCCTTCTCGGCAGCCTTGATATCGCTGAAGGGGATGAACTCCACCATGGGGACCAGGGGCTCAAATGGTTTCCTGTAGACCTCTCTCCAGGTCACGGAGAGCGAGCCGAAGGTGCGGCCATGGAACCCTCTCTCCATGGTAATCAGCTTTTTGCGGCCGGTGTACTTGCGGGCCAGTTTCAACGCTCCCTCGTTCGCTTCCGTACCGCTATTGGTGAAGAAGGTCTGCTGGAGGTTGGGCCCAGTGATCTGGGCCAGTAGTTTGGCGACCTCCACTTGTACTGGAACCACGTACACACCGAAGACCATGGCGTGGGCAAGCTTGTCCACCTGCTCTTTCACGGCGGCAGCCACTTCGGGGTTGGTCGCTCCCACACTGTTCACCGAGACCCCGGCGATCAGATCCAGGTACTCAGTACCGTCGGCCATAGTGACGGTGCAACCGTGTGCTTCCTCCACTACCCTTCTCTTGGGCGGCGGAGCTGTCTGGGCTACGTACTCGGCGTCTTCTTCGATGTATAGACTGATTGTCTCCATATCCATAGATGTAGTCTCCCTTCCTTTCTGGGAAGATTCTTTGGATCAGTGCTCCAGACCGATCAGTTCAAGGTCTGACAAACCCAGCTCTTTCAGTTTCTCCGGTGTGGGGAGGCCGTCTTCGGACCATCCGCGCGCCTCATAGTATTCGTGCAACATCTTGCCCAGGTGCGGCAGGTTTCCCTCGGCGCTCCCTGATGGCCGGGGATGGGTGAGCACGCGCGGGGGCAACACGTCGTCTTTGCGGCTGATCCCCCAGCGCGCGTTGATGAGCCGCTTCAGGTTGAACAGCCTTTCCCCCACCAGGAGG
>DATEXS010000098.1:0-2423 GCA_035256725.1 Anaerolineae bacterium | reverse complement strand
GGCGCGGTGGACGGAAATGATATCCTAGACAACCGGGCGTACAACGCAGGCGGCGTCATTGCGCTCAGCTCCGCGGGCACTAGATTCAGCAATAACAGAATCACTGGCAACGTCAGTCTCTCGAACGAAGGTGGGATTGGGGTAGGCTAGGGGACGTACGAGCTGAGCCATAACGAGATCATGAGCAACACCGGCGAACACGGTGGTGGCATCGCCATCGGGAGTGAGACCACCACTGTCACGTTGGATGCCAACAGGATCATCGCCAATCGCGCGAACCAGAGAGGAGGAGGAATCCTCATTTGGCCCGACACCGTGTTCACTCTGACCAACAACATCATCGCGGAGAACAGCGCGGAAGAACTGGGGGGCGGCATCTGCATCTCCGACGCGCAGGGTACCCTGGTCAACAACACCATTGCCCAGAACGAGGAAGGAGCCGGCGAAGGTATCTACCTGGCCGGGAGCGCTGAGGTCACGATTCTTAACAACATCATCGTGAGCCATACCTACGGCATCTACAACGCTGGCAGCGGCACGCCAGACGTGACCTACAACGACGTGTGGGGCAACAGCGTCAGTGACTACCATGGCGTGACTCCGGGGGTGGGGAACATCTCTTCGGACCCGCGGTTCGTTGACGCCGACAACTGGGATTACCACCTGTGGCTCCATTCACCAGCGGTTAACGCGGGGAATCCCGACGATAGCCTTGCTCCCCTCCTGGACATCGACGGAGACAGGCGACCATTCGGTCCGAGAGTAGACATGGGCGCGGATGAGGTACCTTTCGAGGTTCGGATTTGGAAGAGTGTCGAACCAGAATCTGCCGTTCCTGGAGGTGTCCTGACCTACACGATCCACCTCGCCAACGATGGTGAGGAGAGCGCTGCCGGGTTGGTGATCACGGACCGGGTGCCGCTAGATACAAGTTTCGCCTGGGCGCTGGATGGAGGGCAGTTGGTGGGAGACGAGGTGAGGTGGACTGGTTTGACAGCGGGGCCAGGGGAGAACGTGACCGTGCGCTGGGGAGCCATGGTGACAGACGACATGCTGGTGGAAGAGGTGGTGAACGAGAGCTACGGTGTCCTGTGCTCAGAGGTGCCCGAGGCGGTGATGGGTGAGACGCTGCCCACGCCCATTCTCAGGCACAAGCTAATGTTCCCCTTGGGCATGAAGGACGCTCTGCAATAGCCTCCGGGCCTCGATAGTGCTAGAATAGAGGGCGGGTTCCATCCCGCCCTTCTTCATTCACGGCCATCGAACAGAGGTGAAGGGTCACAGATGACCACTCCCATGCGTCAGCAGTACCTGGAGATCAAGAGGCGGTACCCCGAGGCCATCGTCCTGTTTCGACTGGGCGACTTCTACGAGACCTTCGACGAGGACGCCAAGATCGTCTCCCAGGTCTGCGATATCGTTCTCACCTCCCGTCCAGTGACCAAGAGCCGGCGCGTGCCCCTGGCTGGCGTCCCGCACCACGCCGTGGACGGCTACATCGCCAAGCTGATCAACGCCGGCTACAAGGTGGCCATCGCTGAACAGATGGGCAACGAGCCTGTGAATGGACTGATGGCTCGTGAGGTTACGCGGCTGATCACCCCGGGCACGGTGGTTGAGCCCGAACTGCTCCAGGAGAAGCGCAACAACTACCTGGCGGCGCTGGCGGTGGAGGAGAACCGGGCAGGTGTGGCCTACGTTGACATAACCACTGGCGAGTTCGCCACGACCCAGCTAGAGGGAGCGGATGCCCCCGAGTTAGCCCTTCAGGAGCTTGGTCGGCTCCGTCCCGCCGAGTGCCTGTTCCCGGAGGACTGGGGTCTGGATGAGACTATGAGCGGATCGAATCAGGAATCCGCAACGGCTTTCACCTCTTACGAGGGGTGGAGGTTCGAGACAGGAAACGCTCGGCGTGCGTTGCTGGAGCATTTCGGCGTGACGAGTCTTCAGGGGTACGGCTGCGAAGACCTACCTATGGCCGTCAGCGCCGCCGGGGCCATCGTGCAGTACCTAGGGGAGACGCAGAAGGCAGCGCTGGAGCAGTTGGAGACCCTCGCCACGTACTCCACCTCGGAGTACATGACCCTGGACGCCGCCACCCGGCGCAACCTGGAGCTCACTCAGACTATCCGCGGGGCCAGGGCCGAGGGTTCGCTCCTCGGCGTGCTGGATGAGACAGTGACACCCATGGGCGCACGCCTGCTGCATCGCTGGCTTAACCAACCCCTGCTGGACGTGGCGAAGCTAAACCTCCGGCTGGATGCGGTGCAGGCACTTTACCAGCAGGGCCCGCTGCGGGCGGAGTTGAGGCAGCGCCTCAAAGGATTGCGGGACCTGGAGCGGTTGGGCAACCGGATCGTGCAGGGAGTGGCGGGTCCGCGGGAGTTGCTGGCTCTGAGGGATAGCCTGGGGTTGGTGCCGGA
>DATEXS010000097.1:0-3370 GCA_035256725.1 Anaerolineae bacterium | reverse complement strand
GTGCACACGGGTCGAGCCTGTGGCCGCCAGTCTTGGGTCTGGGACTTGACAGCACAGCCCAGCCGGAGCTGCCGTCCTGGCTGCCGAGCCTCTCTAGACCGATAATGAGGTACCATGAGGATTTGTGTGAATGCCTCTCCAGCCGTCCATCACATCGCTGGCCTGGGGCGCTACACTCAAGAGTTGATGGCGGCGCTGCTGCAGATTGACTCCGAGAACGAGTACGTTGCTTTCTACAATCGGCCGAGCGAGGCGCAGGTAGATCCACCCCTTGACCGCCTGCCACATCTGACCACCAACCTCGACACGAAACCCTGGCGGATGTCTGCCCTCCTGGCGCACTTCGCCCGGATCCCCCAAGACCGTCTGTTCCCGGGGATCGACCTTTTCCATGCCACCGACCATCTCCTACCCCGGCTGACCCGCTCCAAGAGCGTGTTCACGCTCCACGATCTGGTGTTTCGCTTTTACCCCCACACGCACAAGCCCTTGAACAGGTGGTTTCTCACCCTGATGATGCCTCGTTTCCTGAGAGCCGCCGATGCGGTGATCGCCGTGTCGGAGAGCACCAAAAGGGACGCGATCCGCATCTACGGCATTGACGAGGCGAAGATCACGGTGATCTACGAGGGCGTGAGCGATCACTTCCGGAGAGCATCGCCTGAAGCGATTATTGCCGTGCGCCACAAGTACAGCCTCCCCGATGAGTTCATCCTCTCCTTAGGGACCATAGAGCCGCGCAAGAACCTGACCTCGCTCTTGGAGGCTTATCACGCCCTCAGGAACGAGGGCTCCCCCCTCGGCTTGGTGATCGTGGGCAAGAAGGGGTGGTTGTACTCGGGTTTCTTCCACAGGATGCACGAACTAGGGCTTGAGCACGACGTTGTCTTTCCTGGGTTCGTTCCTGACGAGGACCTGCCGGCTTTGTACAGCGCGGCCGCTCTGTTCGTCTTTCCGTCCCTCTATGAGGGCTTTGGGCTGCCCGTGCTGGAGGCCCTGGCCTGTGGGGCACCTGTGATCACCAGCAACGCCTCCAGTCTGCCGGAAGTGGCCGGTGAGGCGGCCCTTCTGGTGGACCCAAGCAGCGTGGAAGCCCTGGTCCGCGCGGTGAGGGATGTACTAGGCAACAGGGAGCTCCGCGAAGACCTGCGGGAGAGGGGTCCGAAGCAGGCAGCCAGGTTCAATTGGCAGAGAGCGGCGCGGGAGACGCTTGCCGTCTACACCTCGCTGGCCGGAGAATGATCCCTTGGGGCAGCGGGGGCGAAGGGGTGTCTCGTCGTCGGAGTGTGCCCTTCGAGCCAGCCTTCGCCTTATCTTGGCCCAGTCACCATCGCGGTCGGCTCAGGGGGAGGAGTAGCCCTCCTCCGCCACGCCGCTCCAGGTATTATGTAGGAACGGACTGTGCGCATCGGCATTGACGGGCGGTACATCGCAGATCACTTCCCAGGGATCGGCCGGTATACCTACAACCTGGCTGCAAAGCTCCCTGAGCTTGCTCCTGACACCGATTTCGTGCTCTTCCATAACCCGCGCCTTCTCAACACCAGGTATGACCTGGAGCGAATGGCGCTGAATCCCAACCTTCGGTTGCTGCCGGTGGACGTTCCCACCCGATCGCTCAAGGAGCAGTACCAGCTACGGTCGCTGGCGAGAGCCTTTTCCCTGGACCTTCTCCACTCGCCGTACTACATCATGCCCTACTGGCAACACTGCCCTTCAGTGGTCACCATGTATGATCTGATCCCCATGATCTACCCCCAAGATCTTCCCCACCGCTGGACCGCCTGGGTCTTCCGCGCCGCAGCCTCGCTGGCTATCCGGCGCGCGAATCACACTATCGCCATCTCAGAGTGCACCAAAAGGGACTTGATCCGCTTGTTCGGCGCCTCTGAGGACAAGATAACGGTTACCCACCTGGCGGCGGATGAGAGGTTCCGTCCTCTGGACAGCCAACAATGGAAGAACACCGTCCGCGCCTACGGCCTGCCCGAGAGGTACATCCTATACCTGGGCATCAATAAGCCTCACAAGAACCTGGCCTTCCTCTTGCAGGTCTTCAAGGAGATACGCACAGAAGCGAAGCTGGTGTTGGCTGGAAAGGAGGACCCCCGCTATCCGCAAGTGCGTGAGGAGGCACGGCGGCTGAGATTGGGCGACAGGGTGGTGTTCCTGGGCGACATCCCTGAGCATGACCTGCCCATGATCTACAACGGGGCCCAGGTGTTTGTCTTCCCCTCGCTGTACGAGGGGTTCGGTCTCCCTGTCCTCGAAGCGATGGCTTGTGGAACTCCTGTCGTCTGTAGCAACAGCTCCAGTTTCCCGGAGATCGTGGGGGATGCTGCCGTAACCGTGGATCCTCAGGACAGGGTCGGTTGGGTGACAGCGCTAACCGAACTCCTGGAGAGCGAAGAGCTGCGGGCAGAGTTGAGAACAAAGGGCCTCGAGCAGGCCAACAAGCTCAACTGGCAGAAGGCAGCGCGAGAGACCCTGGACGTTTACCAGAGTGTCCTCTCGCGCTGACCGCTCACAACGCCTATTCTCGCCACGCCAGCACCAGCTTCCTAAACATCCGGCTGGAGACTGGCTTCCACCGCAGTGGGCTTACACTGTCGCCTTCCGAGGCTTCACGGCCGCGAAGACGAGACCGCCGACCGCGCCCAGAACCGCCGCGATGACCAGCCCCGCGCCGCAGCACATCACGCCGCTGGTGATGGTCTCGGCTGTGGTTCCACCTGTCCTGGTGATCAGCGAGGGATCGATCCCTGCCTCGGCCAACTGGCTGAAGAACTCGGGTGGCATCTGCCTCAGCACAGATTCCTGCATGGGCGCCAGCACCGTAGCTCCGACGACGCTGACTCCGATACCGATCACGCCGCCGATGGCGGCGGCGATGAGGGCCGCCAGCGCCCCCTGCCCTGCCCCGGCCCCCATGGTCCGGACCGGGCGTATCCAGTACGCAGCGAGCGCTCCGATGCAGCCGTACGCCACCCACTCCGCCGGTATGGCGCAGCAGTTCACGCAGGGAATCACCTGCAGCACCTTGAGCACGACCACGATCACAGCACCGATCACTCCCGCCTTTAGCCAGCCTGACATCTTGCTCTCCTTTCTTCTTCGAGAATCATTCGCTCACGCCTCGACGCTATAGGTTCGCTGACTTATACCACATCTCATCCATATCGGCAAGCGAGAGCGACCCTTCCACAGGTTCGGAACCTTCGGGAGGGTTTGTGTGGCATTGACCCCAGACCTCGGAGGTCTCACGGTTTAGCCAGAGTCTTGTCGTGTTCACCGATGTTCCTTAAGATGATCAGATCACCATGGACCTCGAAGGTCATCCGGGTAGAGCGGCTAACTCTGGCTTCCCAGA
>DATEXS010000096.1:0-7828 GCA_035256725.1 Anaerolineae bacterium | reverse complement strand
AGCCAGTTGACGAAGGGCATGGGGTGTAGGGCAGGGGGCTTCGTCCGAGGAGAGGGGACGCGCCTCGTTTTTCGTTTGGGCGGCCGGTGTGATATACTGTCTACAGGGGGTTGTGACAGTTGAAGGAAGTCACCGTGGTTGGGGGCGGACTGGCGGGTTGCGAAGCGGCCTGGCAGGCGGCCCGCCATGGGTTCCAGGTTGCCCTGTATGAAATGCGCCCCGCCAAGATGACCCCTGCCCACCGCACTGGAGACCTGGCCGAGCTCGTATGCAGCAACTCCCTGGGCTCCAATCTGCCGGACAGGGCGCTGGGGCTTTTGAAGACGGAGCTGCGTCGCCTTGGCTCTTTGGTGGTGGCCTGCGCAGACCAGACTGCGGTGCCCGCGGGAGATGCCTTGGCTGTGGGCAGGGAGGCATTTGCCCGGCTGGTGACCGAACGCCTGGCAGCGCATCCCCAGATCCGGATTGTACGGGAGGAGGTGCGACAGATCCCTGAGGCTAGGCCGTTGGTGATAGCCACGGGCCCTCTCACCAGTGAGGCCCTGAGCGAGGCCCTGGCCAGGTTGACCGGGGAGCAGTACCTCTCCTTCTACGATGCCATGGCTCCCATCGTCTCCGGCGACTCCATAGACCTGCAGAAGGCCTTCCGTGGGTCGCGGTACGGTCGCGGGCACGCTGACTACATCAACTGCCCGCTGACTGAGGGCCAGTACGGGCGCCTGGTGGGCGAACTGCTGGAGGCGGAGACGATCCCTCTAAGGGATTTCGAGGAGGATGAGCGCTTCTTCGAAGCCTGCTTGCCGGTGGAGGTGATGGCCAGGCGCGGGCGCGATGCGCTGGCCTACGGCCCGTTGAGGCCGGTGGGGTTGACGGATCCGCGCACAGGCCAGCGGCCGCACGCCGTGGTCCAGTTGCGGCAGGACGATCTGGCGGGGAGCCTGTACAACCTGGTTGGATTCCAGACCAATCTCCGGTGGAGCGAGCAAGAGCGAATCTTCCGGTTCATTCCGGGACTGGAGCAGGCGGAGTTCATGCGTTTCGGCCAGATGCACCGCAACACCTTCATCAACTCGCCCGCGGTGCTGGGCGGCGGGCTCCAGTTCAAGGGAAACTCAGGCATCTTCCTGGCGGGGCAGATCACCGGCAGCGAGGGTTATGTTTCTGCGGTGGCGGGAGGTTTTCTGGCTGGCACCAACGCCGTGCGCTGG
Source organism: Anaerolineae bacterium (assembly GCA_035256725.1). Lineage (GTDB taxonomy): Bacteria > Chloroflexota > Anaerolineae > UBA7937 > B3-Chlor > JAUVXJ01. The sequence continues at coordinate 6,620 of DATEXS010000096.1, read as the reverse complement.
GTCCAGGGACGCCCGCTGCTGGGCTTCCCGGCAACAACCATGATGGGAGCGCTGTTTGGCTACATCAGTTCAGCGGGTGCCGAGGACTTCCAGCCCATGAAACCCAACTTTGGCCTGCTTCCGCCGCTGGGGGACCGCGTGCGGGCCAAGAAGCGGAGATACCAAGCCTACGCCCAGCGGGCTCTCCAGGACATGGAGGCCTACGTGGTCGAGGTGGAACTTGAGCACACGAGCGAGGTAGCCTAAGACGTGGGAAGAAGAGGGCTCCTGGCCCTCATCGTGACCGGAGTGTCGATTCTGCTGGCCGCGACAGCCGGTTGTGTGGGGAGAGGCTCGGCGCAGGGCGACTTGCAGCCGGAGCCGGAGAAGAGGAGCTTCGACGGGGAGCGAGCCTATCCGTATGCTCTGGAGCAGTGCGAGATCGGCCCTCGGCCGCCAGGGTCCAGCGGAGGCTGGGCCACAGGCGACTACATCCTTGCCAAGCTGGAAGAGCTTGGTTGGGACACGGCGACCCAGGAGTTCGACTACCGAGGCGTTCGCCTGCGCAATGTCATCGGCAAGCATGGCGATGGGCCGGTAGTTATCGTCGGGGCCCATTACGACACCAGGCCGGTGGCCGACCGCGATACCCAGCACCCCAATGAGCCGGTCCCGGGAGGCAACGACGGGGCCAGCGGAGTGGCCGTCTTGCTCGAGCTGGCCGACGTCCTGGCGCAGTACGAGTTGCAGTACGAGGTGTGGCTGGTGTTCTTCGATGGTGAGGACAGCGGCAACCTGGGGGGCTGGCCGTTCTCTGTGGGATCGGCGTATATGGCGGAGAACTTGACCGCGGATCCTGTCTGGGTGGTGGTGGTGGATATGGTAGGGGACCGAGACCAGCAGCTCTACTACGAGGGCAACTCCGACCCGCTCCTGAGGGAGAGGCTGTGGGACATCGCCGCCGGCCTGGGCTACGAGCAGTTCCTCCCCGAAGTGGGCCGGCCCATCATCGATGACCATCTGCCCTTCGTCAATGCGGGAATTCCCGCAGTTGACATAATCGATATCGATTATCCGTACTGGCATACTGTGCAAGACACCTGCGACAAGGTGAGTGCGGACAGCCTGGAGCGCGTTGGGAGGGTGCTGGAGGAGTTTGTGACGCGCGGCGGGTAGGCTGGCGGGCTCGTGCGTTTGGCGGCGAGGGCAGGGGACTGAGAGGCGTAGGGGTGCGGCCAATAGGAATGGCCCATCATCTCGCGATGGAGACAGGGGGGCGGATATCCCGAGAAAACTGAGATCCGTTGAAGCACCCGCCGAGAAGGGCTTCCTCGTGGGCGTGGAACTGAAGGGCGAGAGACATCTCTGGCGGGTAGAGGATTCGGTGGACGAACTGGCCCAGCTGGCGGCCACCGCGGGCATTGAGGTGGTGGGCAGGACTATTCAGCGCCTGGAGTCTCCCAACCCTGCCACCTACATCGGGTCTGGCAAGGTGGAGGAGGTCCTGACCTGGAAAAGGGAGTTGGGCTACGACGTGCTTCTGTTCGACGACGAACTCCTACCCCGACATCAACGCAACCTGGAGCAAGAGCTGGACGTCAAAGTCTTAGATCGTACCGCTCTGATCCTGGACATCTTCGCCAGTCACGCCCGGACCAAAGAGGGAAGCCTTCAGGTCGAACTCGCCCAGTACGAGTACAGGCTGCCTCGGCTGACGAGGATGTGGACCCACTTGTCAAGGCAGGCGGTGGGCGGTGTTGGCCTGCGAGGCCCAGGCGAGACCCAGCTGGAGAGTGACAGGCGGGAGATCGGCCGGCGCATTGCGGACCTGAGAAGGCAACTGGAGGAGGTGCGCGCTCATCGGAGTCAGTACCGCAACCGCAGGCGCAAAGCGGCTGTGCCGGTCGTCTCCATTGTAGGGTACACCAACGCGGGCAAGTCTACGTTGCTTAACGCCTTGGCAGGCTCCGATGTGCTGGTCGAGGACAAGCTGTTTGCCACGCTGGACCCCACCACCAGGCGTGTGGAGTTGCCGAACGGCAGCTCGATCCTCTTCACTGATACCGTGGGCTTCATTCACAAGCTTCCCACCCAACTGGTGGCGGCTTTCCATGCCACCCTGGAGGAGATCGACGACTCGGAGTTGCTCCTGCACGTGGTTGACGTAACGCATCCCAACGTGCGAGAGCAAAGCACCACCGTGGAGCGGGTGCTGCGGGAACTTGGCGTTCAGAACAAGCCCGTGGTGACTGCGCTCAACAAGATCGATCTTCTGGTTGAAGAGCAGGCAGGAGTTGCCGCTGAGGAGAGCGGGGAGGAGCAAATAGAGGCCGCGGAACTGCTAGGCCGGGTGATGACGGAGATGATGCAAGAGTTCCCGAACTGCGTGGCCATCTCCGCAGCTCGGGGGATTGGGCTAGAGGCCCTCTTACGGCGTGTGCAAGAACTCCTGGTAGATGATCTGGTGTCTGTGGTGGTCCTTCTTCCTTACAGCAGCGATGGTCTTATCGGGCTGCTGCATCGCAGGGGAGTCGTACAACGCGCGGAGTATGGCCAGGCAGGGGTCACCATCGAGGCCAAGGTTCCGCAGACACTGGCCTACCACTTCGAGCCCTATCTCGTCACCGCGTCTCCGAAAAGGTCAGTGGGCGCGAATAGAGATGGGACGAGTCCTGAGTAGCGTTGGACACTTCCGCAGGATGGCTCAGAGCGGGTCTTCCTTTGCCAGTGTGGCGCTAACCATCCTGGACGAAGTAAGTCTGACTATGGCACAGGGAACACGCTCGACGCAGGGTGTGGCGCGCGGGAGCATCCCTAACGGATGCTTTGCCAGCGCGCGGCCCGCGTCCGCGCAGACAGCGCCTGTGGGTAGGGGAGCGATAGCATTGCGGACAGGCAGCGCTCTGAACACGCTGTGCCTTTGCACCTGTCGCGAACCCCCTGGCGCGATGGCAGCGTGTTCACCGTGTCAAGTCCGTTGGCCTGAGAGAGACATCGTGGGCTCGGGAGGGGGCAAAAGGAAGGACATGCGCATATTCACACTATAGCTGTTATGTAAATCTGTCGGATCGAGACCATACTCAGTTTACATAAGCTACGTGCGACAAAAGGCCATGTGGGTGACGTGGCCTGGCCGCATCAGGAGCCGGGGCTGCAGCAGTGGACAGTTCGAGATGTATTGGAAAACGAGCGAGATAGCGCATGGATAGAGGAAAACAGTCGCGGTGGCTGGGGGTGGCGCTGCGTGCGCTGTTACTGGCCTGGGTTTCTCTGGTGGTCGTGACTGGTGCCTACACTGTCGGCTTCGCCGCACAGTGGTTGGGGTCTGGGACGGGCACGCTCGGCGAGGTTCCCCAGATTGTCCTGCACCCCACCGCTGAGGAACCGCCCGAGTTCCGGGTATTCTGGGAGGCTTGGGAGCACGTGGAGGGCGAGTTCTATGGAGACCTACCCGCCGAACGGGACATTAGCTATGGCGCTATCCGGGGCATGCTACAGGCGGTTGACGATCCCTATACCTACTTCATCGAGCCGAGCGATCACCAGATCGAAGAGGCCCACCTCGAGGGTCGGCATGGAGGTATCGGCGCGGACTACGTGATGGCCAATGGGTATCTGAGGGTGGTGGCCGTCGTGGAGGGCTCCCCCGCCGAGCGGGCCGACCTGCGCACTGGGGACGTGATCATCGCTGTGGACGGCACCGAAGTGCTTGGGCTCTCACAGAGCGAGGCCATCCTGCTTATCCGCGGTCAGGAGGTGGGGACGGAGGCGGTGCTGACCGTGGTCAGGGAGGGACAAGCCCAGCCTCTGACCATCCGCGCAGTCAGGGAGGAGGTGGAGGTGCCCACGGCGGTCTGGGAAGTGCGCCGGGCGGGTGTTGGCTATCTCCGCGTCTCCTTCTTCGGGGCACGCACCAGCGCAGAGGTGAGCCGCGCCTTGCAAGAGTTGAAGGCTGCCCACGTGACTAGGCTGGTACTGGACCTGCGTGACAATCCGGGTGGCATGGTGACTGCGGCCGTAGAGGTAACGGGCCAATTCATCGATACCGGGGTCATCTTCTACGAGCGGGACAAAAACGGCAACGACAAGCTGTTCAGTACCGCACCTGGCGGAGCGGCCGTAGACATGCCCCTGGCGGTCCTAGTCAACGGCGGAACGGCCAGCGCCGCTGAGATCGTGTGTGGGGCGATCCAGGATCACGAGCGAGGTCCCTTGGTTGGCGAACGCACCTTTGGGAAGGGCTCGCTACAAAGCATTCACGAGCTTAGCGACAATTCCGGTGTTCACGTTACCATCGCGCATTGGCTAACCCCCGACCGCCATGAAATCGAGGGAGCCGGTCTCGGTCCTGATGTGGAGGTTACACCATCCCCAGAGGCCTTGGCCCGAGGGCAGGATCCACAGTTGGAGGCAGCCCTGCACTACTTGGCCGGTGCAGTCGTGAAGACGGGATCAAGAGGGTTATGTCAACCTATCGGCAGACGAGGACTCCCGTGCGACGCCTAGCGCGGGTTGCCCTGCTCGTCTTCGTGTCGGCGTTGGTGACCCTTGCGGCCTATCTGGGCGGGTATGGCACTGCCTTTCTGCTGCACCCTGCCCCACAGGTGGCGGCAGAGGATCACTTCAGGGTTTTCTGGGAGTCCTGGCGTATCGTGCAGGACCAGTATTATGGGGCTCCCCTAGACTCCTCGGTTCTCACCTATGGCGCGATTCGAGGCGCCCTGACGACCTTGGGCGATCCGTTTACTTGGTTTGCTGAGCCTGAAGAGGCGCAAAGGATCAAGGAAGCTGCCAGCGGGAAGTACACCGGGATCGGGGCGGTGGTCAACGAGGACGACGCAGGGAACGTGCTCATCGTGCGGCCCTTCCAGGGCGGCCCCGCTGATCGTGCTGGCCTGCTGCCCGGTGACATCGTGCTGGAGGTAGAGGGCACGGAGACACGCAGCTTGGAACTCGAGCAGGCGGTGGGCGAGATTCGAGGCCCTGCGGGCACACCCGTTCGATTGCTCGTGCAGCGTGCTGGCCTTGCAGAGCCCTTCGAGGTGGAGCTTCTACGCGCAGAGATCGAGATACCCTCCGTTGAATACGAGATGCTCGATGGAGGCATCGCCTACTTGAAACTGAATGAGTTCCGGGCCAATGCGCCTCAACAGGTTCATATCACCCTGGAGGAGCTTCTGCGGCAAGGGCCGAATTCGCTGATCCTCGACCTGAGGGACAATCCTGGGGGTCTGCTCTCCTCCTCGATCGAGATTGCCAGCGAGTTCGTGGCTGAGGGGGTGATCGCGCTGGAGAAAGGCAGCAATGGGCTCGACGAGCAGCACCTCGCCCGGGGCGATGGCTTGGCCACTGAAATACCCCTGGTCGTGCTGGTCAACGACGGCACGGCCAGCGCCTCGGAGATCGTGGCCGGGGCGATCCGAGATCACGAGCGGGGCGTCCTGATCGGCGAGACGACCCTCGGCAAGGGCTCAGTGCAGAGCCCTGTGGATCTCAGCGATGGCTCCCATCTGCGGTTGACCATTGCTCACTGGTTCACGCCCAATGGGCAACTGATCCAAGGGCACGGGCTGGCGCCGGACATCGAGGTGCCCCTTACGGAGGAGGACCTGGCGAACGAACGGGACCCACAGCTAGACAGGGCCATCGCTTACCTGCTCGAGCGGTGAAACATATGGGTGAGAAAAGCTTAGTCACCAATCGCCGAGCTCGACGAGAATACTTCATTGAGGAGAGCCTTGAGGCTGGCCTCGCCCTGACCGGTTCTGAGATCAAGTCGGTACGAGCCGGTCGAGCCAATCTCCAGGACAGCTACGTGACGATCAGGGATGGCGAGGCCTGGATGCTCAATTGCCACATCGCCCCCTACAAGCAAGCCAGCCAGGACAAGCACGAGCCCAAGAGGGATCGAAAGCTCCTCCTCCACCGGCGCGAGATAAACCGTCTGGCGGGCAGAGTGCAGGCCAAGGGGTACACCATCATCCCCTTGCGCCTGTACCTCAAGAACAACCTGGCGAAGGTAGAGATTGGTCTGGCGCGAGGCAAGAAGCTCTATGACAAGCGGGCCGATCTGGCCAAGCGACAGGCCGAGAGGGACATAGAGAGAGCCCTGCGCAGAAGAGCCACCGACGAATAGCCGGGGTCGTCCTGGGCCGAGGCGCTGGAGGGCGACGCGACCCCGAGGCGGTCATCGGTTCTCGCCTCTTTGTCGCCTGGGGCGAGCTGCTGACCGCCGCGCGCGGCTAGCCACTCCGGGGCTGCGATCTGAGCACTGCCAGGTACGGCAGATTGCGGTACTTCTGCCTGTAGTCAAGCCCGTAGCCGACGGCGAAGACGTCTTCGAGGTCGAACCCGACGTAGTGCAGCGGTAGGTCCACTACTCGGTTCGACGGCTTGTTGAACAGGGTACAGACTCTCAGGGTGGCCGGCCCTCTGCTCTCCAGATGGGCCAGGATGTACTCCATGGTCAAGCCGCTGTCTGTGATATCCTCCACGAGAAGTACGTGTTCATCCCGAATGCTGAGATCAAGGTCTTTGAGCAAACGCACCGCTGCGGACGTCTCAGACTCGGGCTGGTACTTGGTTATGGACATGTAGTCCGTGGTCACAGGGATGGAGATGGCCCGGATCAGATCGGCCAT
>DATEXS010000095.1:0-9355 GCA_035256725.1 Anaerolineae bacterium | reverse complement strand
GACTGAAAGGAGACGGCACCCTCCACCTGCTTGAACTCCGCCAGGCGCCTCTCCAGTTTCAGGTGTATGCTCATCGTTCCCGCGATAGAGCGCACGGCGCCGGGACCGACCCCGAACTCATCAATAGCCTTCTTGGCCGCGTTCTTCATCTTGGGGTGGTTTGCCAGGCCCAGATAGTTGTTCGAGCAGAAGTTCAGCACCCGTTTTCCGTCAACGGTGACCCGAGCTTCCTGAGGCGACTCGATGGTGCGGATGTTGATGTAGAGACCGCGTTCTTTGAGGCTCTCGATATCGTCTCTGACGAACTGCAGCTTGTCCTGCGACATCTGACTTATCCTTTCTCAGGGTGCTCGCTCAAGGGAAGAGCACGACCTTCCCGCACTGTCCAGCTCTCATCAGGGCCATGCCCTGCTCAAAGTCCTCCAAAGGAAAGCGATGTGTGATGATGGGTTGCACGTCCACCGCGCCGGAACCCAGGAGGGCTTTGGTCTGATACCAGGTCTTCCACATCAAGCGACCGGTGACGCCGTAAACGTTCGCCCCCTTGAAGATCAGGTCGTTGGCCAGGTCCATTTCCAGCGGCTCAGCCGGTATCCCGAGCAGAGCCGCGTATCCTCCGCAGCGCAAAACAGCAAACCCCTCGTGAATGGCTGAGGGGTTCCCTGACATCTCCAACAGAACGTCCACGCCCCGCTGGGCGGTGTGCGTAAGGATCTCCGCCGTCACGTCCGTGTCCCTGGGATTCAGCACGAGATCGGCCCCCATGGTCCGGGCCAGTTCCATTCTGTAGGGCATGACCTCGGTGACGATGACCAGTTCTGCGCCGGCGGCCTTGGCGATGGCGATGGCCATCAAACCGATGGGGCCGCAGCCGGTGATGAGCACGCTCTTGGCCACCAGTTCTGTCGAAAGAGCGGTGTGTACCGCGTTGCCGAAGGGTTCTTGGACACAGGCCACTTCGGTGGTCATGTCCGGGGGGTTCTGCCAGACGTTACACTCTGGGACCACGATGTACTCGGCGAAGCATCCCGGCCGGTCGACCCCGATAATGGAGACGTTCTTACAGATATGTCGCTGGCCCGACCGACACTGGTGGCAGACCCCACAAACGACGTGGGTCTCAGCGGATACGTAGTCTCCCAGCTGGACAGAGGTGACGTTCTTTCCCAGCTCCGCCACCTCGCCGGCGAATTCGTGTCCGAAGATCATGGGTGGCTTGACCCGGCTGGCGGCCCAGGGATCCCACTGGTAGATGTGGAGGTCGGTGCCGCAAATGGAGGTAGCCTTGACCTCGACTAGGACTTCTCCTGCTCCCGGACGCGGTACGTCAACGGTATTCAGCTCCGCTCCAGGTCCCGCGGAGGTCTTGACGATTGCCTTCATCTGGTCAGGCATGATAGCCCAGATTCCTCCATCGATGGAAGTAGCACCACTGGATTCTAGCATCCTGGAGCACCCGCCGCAAGGACAGAGATGCCTTGATGTAGACAGGTGAAGATGGTAGAATCGGCTTTGGGGGACGAGGAGGCGGGTGCTGCGAGCGACTATGATGAAGGGCAAGAGGTTGAAGATCCTGGCGGGGTTTCTGGGTGCTGTCATGGTTCTTTTTCTAGGCTTTCTCCTCTGGCGGGCGACTACTGCCGGAGAGCGGGCAGGATCAGAACGACAGGCGACGAGCTCCGCGACAGCGGGATCACCTGTGCCTCATCCGTCTCCTGATAGCCACGCGCGAGAGCGAGAGAAGATGGTAGAGTATCAGATCAAGGGGAGGGGCGTGGGTGATACTGAGGTGCTTCAGGCTATGGCCTCAGTGCCGCGGCATGAGTTCGTGCCCGATGACTATCTGGATCTCGCCTATGCCGATCAACCGCTGCCCATCGGACACGGCCAAACCATCTCACAGCCTTACATCGTGGCCCTGATGACCGAACTGCTGGACCTTCAGGCGGGCGATAGAGTGCTGGAGATCGGCACCGGCTCCGGATATCAGGCGGCCGTTCTGGCTGAGTTGGGCGTGGAAGTGTACAGCGTGGAGATCATCCCCGAGCTGGCGGAGTCGGCCCGCGAGCTCCTGGACAGAATAGGATATGACCAGGTCCAAACCCTCAATGCCGATGGATACTACGGATGGGAGGAACACGCTCCCTATGATGCGATCATGGTAACTGCTGCCCCCGATCACGTGCCCCAGCCCCTGGTGGAACAGTTGAGTGATGGAGGGCGGATGGTCATCCCCGTGGGTCCCGTCGGCTGGTATCAGACGTTGTGGTTGATCACCAAGGAAAACGGAGAGGTCGAGTACCACAACAAGGGAGGCGTGCAGTTCGTTCCCCTGACCGGTGAGCACTGAACTGATTGCTGGCGCGGCGCAGATGCTTTTGGCAGGAGGCTGGATTGCCAAGTGAGTGACAAGTTCAAGTTCTTCTATCCCTTGAAGGTCAGATACGCAGAGACCGACGCCCAGGGACACGTCTTCTTCGGCAATTACTACACCTACTTCGATGAAGGTTTGGTGGAGTACATGCGAGAGCTCGGCTACAGCTACCAGGATCTTCTGGACCAGGGAATGGATTTACTATATGTAGAGTCCGGGTGTCGCCATCACTCGCCTGCCCGCTTCGATGACGTCCTGCATGTGCATACTACCCTGGGGAAGATCGGCAATAGCAGCCTCACTTTTGAGTTCTCCATCTACAAGCAGGGTTCGGAGCAGTTGCTGGCCACCGGTCACATCGTGGCCGTGAACGTGGATCGAAATACGCGTCGCCCGGTGCCTGTCCCGAAGGCGCTTCGCAACGCCGTGGCGGAATACGAAAACTGACCAGGGAGACCGTGTCGGCCCCTCGGCGGGCCGGCCTCTTGCCTGGGCTGGTGGCCGTTGTTATAATGGGACCGATCTGAAGCCGGTCGTGCAGAGAGAGTTATGACCCTGAAACGCGTTGGGGTGATCCTGGGCGGCATATCCGCTGAGAGGGAGGCGTCCCTGGCCAGTGGACGGCAGGTATGCGTCCATTTGAACCAGCAGAGGTACGCCGCGGTTCCGTTGTTCATGGATTTGGCCGGTCGGTTGTGGCAAATACCCTACAAGCTGCTGCTTCAGAACACCACCAACGACATCGTGGCACGTTTGGAGGGCGAAGCGACGAGAGTCCCCTACGAGGAATTGCGGTCGCTCATCGATTTCGCCTTCATCGCCCTCCACGGGAAGTACGGCGACGATGGCTGCGTGCAGGGCATGCTGGAGATGCTGGGTATCCCGTACACGGGGTCGGGTGTGACGGCGTCAGCGGTGTGCATGGACAAGCACATGGCCCACAGGCTGCTGAAGCAGGCGGGCCTGGAGGTAGCCCGGGAGTTGTTGGTGGAGGACCTGGAGTGGGAGGAGGATCCCGAAGGAGTCCGCCAACGTATCTTGCAGGTGGTCGGTTTGCCGTGTGTGGTCAAGCCAGACCGAGAAGGGTCGAGCATAGGTGTGTCTGTGGTGCGGGAAGAGAATGCCATACACGACGCTTTGAGAGAAGCTTTCTCCTGGGACAATCTGGCCTTGGTGGAGGAGCGTCTTGAGGGACTGGAGTTCTCCTGTATCGTGTTAGGCAACGATGAGCTCCAGCCCCTGATGCCCACGGAGACGGCCACGAGCAACGAGTACCTGACGTACGAGGACAAGTACATGCCGGGGCAGTCGCAGAAGATAACGCCCCCTCGGGTGAGCAAAGAGGTCATCAAGAGCATACAGGACGAGGTATTGAAGGCCTATCGAGCGTTGGGGATGGCCAACTACGGGCGGATCGACGGGTTTCTGGTCGATGGGGGCAGGATCTTGATCACCGATCCCAACACTTCTTCGGGGATGAGCCCCTCCTCTTTCCTGTTTCATCAGGCCGCAGACATCGGTTTGAACCCGACGATGCTTTTTGATCGTTTGATCGAGCTGGCTCTGGAGGCCCACACAGGCAAGCGGGGGCCTCTCTGAGGCGTCAGGCATAGGCACCGAATTGATGAGCGAGCAGACCGTCGAGCGTAAGTTGCGGGTAGGCGTGGTGCTGGGGGGCATGTCCTCCGAGAAGGAGATCTCCCTGGAGAGCGGACGCAACATCTACTTTAACCTGAACCCGTCCAAGTACGAGGGCATACCCCTCTTCCTGGACAGCCAAGGCGGCTTCTGGCAGATCCCGCTTCAGTTGCTCGTGCAGAACACGACAGTGGACATTGTGGGGCGGCTGGAAGGAGAGGCGACCCGAATTGCCTACGAGGAGCTGAAATCCGTTGTGGATTTCGTCTATATCGGTTTGCACGGCAAGTATGGCGAGGATGGCTGCTTGCAGGGGCTGCTGGAGTTGCTTGGCCTTCCGTACATCGGGTCAGGAGTGATGGCTTCTGCCATAGGCATGGACAAGCACATGCAGCGTAGACTCCTGGCGTCCGCTGGGCTAAGGGTGCCCAAGTACCTGGTCGTGTCGGAGAGAGAGTGGCAGGCGAGCGCGGAGAAGATACTCGGCCAGGTGGAGGGTACCTTGGCCTACCCCTGTGTGGTCAAACCAACCCGGGAAGGTTGCAGCACGGGCCTGTCGGTGGTGCGAGGGCCCGAGGCGATGGGCTGGGCTCTGGAAAACGCCTTCCAGTGGGATGCAACCGCGCTCGCAGAGGAAGCCCTGGTGGGGATGGAGATCACCTGCGGTGTGATCGGCAATCGGGAGTTGACAGCCCTACCCCCGACCGAGACCATTCGCAAGGGTGACTTCCTCACGGTGGAGGAGAAGTTCTTGCCTGGTGAGGGAGAGAACATCACGCCGGCCAGGCTTCCACAGGAGACAATCCGGAAGGTCCAGAACGTGATGATGGAGGCCTATAGGGCTCTGGGGCTGAAGGTCTATGCCCGCATGGATGGCTTCGTAGTGGACGGTGAGGTGATCGTCACTGAGGCCAATACCCTGCCGGGGATGACGCCCTCCACCTGCATCTTCCACCAGGCGGCCGAGGCGGGCATGAGCCCGGTGGAGTTCATTGACAGGGTCATTGAGCTATCGCTAGAGGCCCACGCCCACAAGAAGGGACCACTAGCCTAGGCTGAAGTCCCGTGTCCCTCTATTTCCTGTAGGCCTCTCTCTGCAGTTCAATCATCTCCCCGATACCCTTCTCAGCCAGGGTGAGCAACTGGTCTATCATTTCCCGCGAGAAGGTTCCCAGTTCCGCCGTACCCTGCACTTCGACGTATTCTCCGGCGCCGTTCATCACCACGTTGAAGTCCACTTGCGCCTGTGAGTCCTCTTGGTAGTTCAGGTCGAGCATGATCTCGTCCTGAACCACGCCCACGCTGACAGCCGCGATGGGCATTCCAAGGACCCTGGGGGCAAGGAGTCCACCCTTGATCAGCTTGCGGAGCGCAATGGCCAGGGCGACGTACCCTCCTGTTATGGAGGCCGTGCGCGTGCCTCCGTCCGCCTGCAGCACGTCGCAGTCGATGGTGACCGTTCGCTCGCCCAGGAGAGTCAGATCGACTCCCGCCCTGAGGGATCGGCCGATGAGGCGTTTGATCTCCTGCGTGCGTGCTCTGGGACCGCTGGTCTCACGCGCGGTTCGCTGGTGGGTTGACCGGGGCAACATCCCATACTCAGCGGTCACCCATCCCCGTCCCTGATCGCGCAGCCAGGGCGGCACTCGCTCCTCGATGGTGGCCGTGCAGATCACCCGGGTGCGACCCATCTCGATCAGCGCCGACCCCTCCGGGTGATCGAGATAGCCGGGGATGATGTTCACGGGCCGCATCTGCTCATTGGCGCGTCCGTCAAAGCGCATGATCTACCCTTTCTCTGCTTGCACCAATCATTATATCGCTGCCTCACGGTCTTGCCAACGCCTCGCTGCGGCCGTATTCTAGCGGTGGCGCGGCTCGCGTAGTGTGAAGGAGAGAAGCAAGCTCGCGATTATGCCAGCGGCTGTGACTGAGAAGAGTATGGGGTAGGAGGTTGCTTGCAGGATCCAGCCTCCCACCAAGGGCGCGGCGGTGACGACAGTCCCTCCCAGTGTGTTGTACAGGCCGATGTAGGCGGGCCGATCCTGAGGAGGCGCGATGTCAAGTACGAGATTCATGAAGCCCTGCATGTAGCCAGCATAATTCCCGCCGATGAAGAGGAAGACCAGGCTATAGACGTAGGGCGTTAGCGCGGCTTGGATGGGAATCCAATGAACGGCCAGGGCCAGAAGCGGGCTGACCAGCCCCAGAGCCACCGTCAACTGGGTCACTATCCTGCTCCCGGACTTCTCGTTCAGATAGCCCATGGCCATGCTGGCTATCAGCCCACCAAGCACTTGGGCGGAGACGAACAAACCTATGTATTGGCCGCCGAGGCCCAGCACGTTCGTGGCGTGGACGACGTAGAAGGGGATGGACAACCCAGCCACGGCCATCAAGAGCCGAACCACGTTGATTAGCCGGAATTGACGGTCCTCCCGAAACAAGCGCCCCATTTTGGGCAGGTAAGTTCTCCATGGCTGGCGTTGGGACTGCGCTTCGTGGGCGGGTTCCTTCACCAGACTGAAGCAGGCCAGCGCTAGCAGGAGCAGACTGGAGCTTGCGCAGAAGAGCAGAGCATAGTTGTACGGGAACTCCGGGCCGCTGGGACCCAGCACGCGGCCCACGATGGCGCCTGCACCCAGGGAGAGCACGCCAGTGGTGACCTGCGCTGAGGTATAGAAGCGGCCCCTCTTCCCGGGAGGGATGACCCTGCTGAGGATATCAAACCAGGCAACGCTGGAAAGGCCGTCGAGCGTGGAGAAGCTCGTTTCAGCCAGGAAGAAGACCGAGAGCAGGAGAGGAGGGTAGGAGCTACCAACGGCGAACATGAAGAGACCAACCAGCAGGTACATGGGCCGCCCGGCCAGGCCCATCCCCATCACCCAGGGCTTCTTCCTGGCACTGCTGGCCACATAGTTGGCCGCCAAGATCTGGGGAAGAAGCCAGACGCCATTGGGGATCGTACTGGCCAGCCCAATCAAAGGCGCAAAATCCGTGAGCTGGTCGACGAAGGAGGGAAGGACGGTGGTCTGGCTGACGAAGGTCATACCAGCCACGAAAATAACCCAGTCGGCCACGTAGCAGAGGAAATTCCGTCGGTAGTATTGCTGCTCTTCACTCACGAGGTGATGTCCCAGCCATACTCCAGGAGATCGACCCGGCCGCTCTCGTCGAAAATGATACCTTCATCCTCGAGCAGAGCTCTCTGCTCGTGGGCCCTCATCCCGGTGGGCGGTCCGCTAATCCGGCCTTGAGAGTTGATGACCCGGTGCCAGGGCAGGTTCATCCCTTCAGGACTCGAGTTCAGGGCCCAGCCCACCGTGCGGGCCGCTCTCGGGTAGCCCAGGAAGGCGGCAATCTGGCCATAGGTTGCCACCTGGCCTCGAGGAATCATGGACGCGATCCGATAGACCTGTTCGAAGAGGTTGTCGTGCATCTTACTCTTGGCCGCTCCAGTTCACGCCGCGGATGTGCGGGAGCGTCACTTCACTGTCCGCGACATGGAGGTGGGCATCCGTTGACACCCCCACTGATCCTGCTTTCCGCGGCACGCAGCCAAGCAGGGTCACCCGAGGCAAGCACGCTGCTGGGCAGCACAGACTCTTGGATGTCCACGCGGCATCCCTCGCCTCTGCCCCCGGCTTGAAAGCTCCGTTTGGACTCTCGTGGGCGGTCTCCATAGGCTCATCCCAGGCAATCTGCGGGAGCGGATTATACCACCGCCCGGGGGCTTCTGCGACCACCACGGCGCGCATGGCAGGGGATGCAGCTCCCCCCGTTGGTGTCGTGCCTGGCGCAGGCTATAATCACCAGGGCCGGCGAGACTAGCTCCTATTCGGGCTGGGGGGTCTAGCTTCTGGAGCGTCTTCCACGTGCAGAACTCTCCCACAACTGCTCAGGCGGCGAGAAGTGAGCCCTTTGGGTGTTTCAGTGATCGCGGGACGCAGGACCATGGCTAGGGCCAAGGATATGCTCAGAGACCGCTTTCCTCACCCTCGCGCCATTCTCCAGGCGCTCCTCGTGACCTTCCTTTGGTCTACCTCCTGGGTCCTGATCAAGGTCGGGCTCCGGGACATCCCGCCCGTGACCTTTGCGGGGTTACGCTACGCCCTGGCCTTTCTGTGCCTGCTGCCGTTGGCAGCGCGTTCCTCCAGCCGGCTATCGGTTCGAGGGCTTGGAGGTCGCCGATGGCTGGAGTTGGTGGGGCTCGGAGTACTTTTCTACGCCCTTACGCAGGGCGCTTCCTTCGTCAGCCTGGCCTATCTGCCGGCGATGACTGTCAGTCTACTCTGGAATCTGACTACCATCACCGTGGCGATGCTGGGCATTCGGCTCCTAGCTGAGCCGCTAACGGCGCTTCAGTGGGGCGGAGTGGTTCTCAATCTGCTGGGAGTTCTGATCTACTTTTTCCCTGCTGCATTTGCGGGCGCTCAGCTCGTGGGACTGGCGGCCGCGTTGGTGGGAGTGCTGGCCAACGCGGGTTCATCAATCCTGGGTCGAAGCGTGAATCGCCGAGCGGACTTGCAGCCGATCGTGGTAACCGCGATAAGCATGGGCGTCGGAGCTGTGCTGCTCCTCACGACGGGGCTATCTGCGCAGGGACTCCCACCGCTGCGCGCAGGACACTGGATCATTATCGGCTGGCTCGCCGTGGTGAACACCGCCTTTGCCTTCACCCTGTGGAACCGAACGCTGCGCACCCTCACGGCTGTGGAATCCAGCATCATCAACAGCACCATGTTGGGTCAGATAGCTGTCCTGGCCTGGCTGTTTCTGGGCGAGAGCCTCAGCTGGCAGAGAGGTGTTGGTCTGGTCCTGGCGGCTCTTGGGACCCTGATGGTGCATCTTAGATCGCGTTGTGGTCGGCAAGGAGTTGCCACGTGACGCTCATACGTGGTATTATATCTGTAGCGACGTACTACACTATTGGGCTGAGAACAGCAGAAGGAAAGGTACGAGTAAGATGAGAGAAGAAGTTGAGAAATCGCTAGGCAAGATCAGGGCATACCTGAAGATGGACGGCGGAGATGTCGAGCTGGTCGATGTCACCGATGATGGCGTGGTCAAGGTAAGGCTGACGGGCGCCTGTGCGGGCTGCCCGTTCTCTGCCATGACTGTACAGATGCGCGTCGAGAAGACGCTCATGGAAGAGGTGCCAGGCGTCAAGAAGGTCGAGAACGTAGCTGCGATGCCAGCGTAGCGAATGTGTAGCCAGGTGCCATGATGATACACGCACACCTGCTGCCTGCGGGCCCCGGGCCCGCAGGCTTTCTTCGGTCTCGCGGGTGTGGGGTAGGAGGGCAAGGTAACGGCGGCTTCGGGAATCGGAAGAAGGGGAAA
>DATEXS010000094.1:0-7495 GCA_035256725.1 Anaerolineae bacterium | reverse complement strand
TCTGGAGCCCAGCATGGCGTTCACCGTGGAGCCAGGGATCTATCTGCCTGGGAGGGGCGGGGTCCGCATCGAGGACAACGTCCTGGTCACCGACTATGGCTGCGAGACACTGACCACGCTGCCGCGAGAGTTGATCCGTCTACACTAGACAAACGCGGCCACACGCGCGTGTACCGGGGAGGTCACAGGCGGTCGCCGTACCGAGCTCGGCGTCATGCATGACGCCTGGCCCCGTGAGCTTGCTCGTCCTCGCCGTGGTCTCCATTCGCTAGCCACACCTTGGAAGACAGCGAGCCGAATCTCGTCGCCCTGGCCAGCCCCCATGAGAATCTTCTTTGCCCCCAGAGCGCCAACGCACTGGGCAGAGTCTCGCATATCTGCCATAATCCGAACTGATGCTGACCCTGCACAACCGCGTATTGCTTCAACTGATCACCGGCCTCGCCCTGAGCACGATCATAGCGGCTCTCGCTCACCGCCGCCGCGCGCTGACCAGCGGCGGTGCCGTGGGCGCGATCCTGGTAGGCACCATCACCTTCGGTTTCGGCGGATGGGTCTGGGGGTTGGTACTTTTCGCCTTCTTCACCCTGTCCAGCGCCCTCTCACACTACCGTCAACGGCAGAAGGAAGCGGTCGCAGACAAGTTCCAGAAAGGCTCCCGACGCGACCTGGCACAGGTCCTGGCCAACGGTGGCCTGGCGGCCCTGCTATCCTTTCTGTACTACTTGGACCCGCATCCCGCTCTACTCGCCGCCTTCCTGGGGGCCATGGCCACCGTCAATGCTGATACGTGGGGCACGGAGATCGGGATTCTCAGCCCCGATCAGCCCCGGCTTATCACCAGCGGGCGCAAAGTGCCCACAGGTACCTCAGGAGGAGTCACCTTGTTGGGCACTGCCGCTTCTGCAATGGGAGGGGTGTTCATTGGACTGCTCGGCTACCTGCTGCTCTGCTCACAGTCGGTGCTTCGGGGAACCAACCCTCTCAGGCTATCTTGGGTTATCCCCGCTGCGCTCGTTGGCGGGCTGTTGGGCTCGCTGTTCGACAGCTTGCTGGGGGCCACCGTGCAGGGCATCTACTACTGTGCCCGGTGCGGAGTAGAGACGGAGAGGGTGCTACATAGCTGCGGGTTGAGAACCAGTCACCTGAGAGGACTGCGTCGGCTCAACAACGACCAAGTCAACTTCGTGAGCTCCCTGTTCGGAGCTCTGGTGGCCATAGCACTGTGGGGCGTCATTGGAGCCTGAGAGTTCGCCGACAATCCACGGTCAGGCAGAGCCGCCAGCGATGCCCAAGAAAGAACGCCCCAAGCGTCTGCCGACCGGCCGGACCTAGTCCCCCTCACCTCATCCTAGCTGCCGTATCAGGCCTCGAACCTGACGATACGGATGAAACTCTCCGCTTCTAGCGAGGCGCCGCCCACCAAAGTGCCATCAACGTCTGGTTCGGCCATCAGGTCATCCACGTTCAACGGTTTGACGCTACCCCCGTACAGAATGCTCGTGCCCTGGGCGACTTCTCCGCCGTAGAGGCCGCTGAGCACGTCGCGGATAGCCCTGTGCATCTCATTGGCCTGCTGCGGTGTCGCCGTATGGCCCGTCCCGATGGCCCAGATGGGTTCATAGGCGATGGCCACCCGCTTCATCGCGTCAGCGGAGACGTCTTCGAGGTCACGCCCAACCTGCGCGCTGACCACGCTTCTCTGCCGCCCTTGCTCCCGCTGCTCCAGAGTCTCGCCGACGCACAGAATGAGCTTAAGCCCGTAGTCCAAAGCCGCCTTCACTTTCTCGTTGACGAAGGCGTCGCTTTCCTGGAAATACTGCCGGCGCTCACTGTGTCCCAGGATCACGTACTGGCAGCCCACGTCCAGAAGCATCTTGGGCGATACTTCCCCGGTATACGCTCCTTCCTCCGCAGGATACAGGTTCTGGGCCCCAACCTCGATGTTGCTTCCCCTGAGGGCCTCGGCAACTGCGTGTAAGGCAGTGAAAGGAGGGCAGACCACGGTCTCTCTGTGGCTGACGTCTCCTAAGGCTTCTTTCAGCGCCTGAACCAGGGCCAGCGACTCGCCCACGGATTTGTACATCTTCCAGTTGCCAGCCATGACGATTCTGCGTGTCACGATTCCCTCCACACTGTCCTCATGGGTCACCCTACGTACAAGGGTGGCGGACTATCCGCCTTTCGATTATACCAAAGCCTCAGTCCCATGCCAATACACAGGGCACCACATCTTTGACTCCAGGTCAATAGCGGGTATAATGGGCCAGTCCGCGCTCGGAAGAACTCGCACGGAGGGGCGACCTACCCAAGGTTAGTGCCCATGGCTCCCCAATTATCACTGGCACAGGTCAACAGATTCGTACTCCACAAGCAGCACCTGACCAGGCTCGCTAGCAGCGTCAGCATCGTTCAATGTGTCCAGGACATCGGAGGGCTCCACGCTACCGGCGCCGCCGTGCCCTATCTGGCCTTGTGGTCCAGAGGGAGAGCCTCCACCAAAGAGGACTTGCATACCGCGCTGTACGATCAACGCAGTCTGGCCAAAGTGATGTGTATGCGTAACACCCTCTTCATTCTTCCCAAGGCGCTGCTTCCCATCGCCTACCAGGCCACCGAGCAGCGGCGAAGCGCACTGTTGGGAAGATACCTACGCCATTATGGTATCACCTACGAGGAGTATCAACGTGGCTGCGCTGCCGTCGCTGAGCTACTTGCCGGGGGACCCAGAACGATGGCCGAGATTAAGCAGGAATTCAACGATCCGGCGATGGCTGTGATGGTGGACCTCATGCCTGACGACTGGTGGCTTGCCAGAGCAGGTCCGCGCGGAACCTGGCGCAGCAACCTGCACGAGTACGTGCCCTTTCGCGACTGGTTTCCGGACGTTAATCTGGACTCTGTTGGTGTGTATGAGGCCCAGACGAAGCTCGTGTGGCAGTACCTCTCTTGTTTCGGGCCCGCCAGGGAGGAGGATGCTGTGTGGTGGACGGGGCTGGGAAAGAGAGAGGTCCGGCGGGCCCTATCCGAGAAAGCAGATCGTTTCGTCCAGGTGGACATCGACGGCCTGGGAGGAAGGTACCTCTTGCCAGCCAGCGACGTGGAGACGCTGATGGGAATCCAGCACGATGGTCACTGTCTGTGGTTTCTCCCCAGTTTGGACCCCTGCATCATGGGCTACAAGGACCGCAGCCGTTTCCTCCATCCCAGCAACTATGACAAAGTCTTCGATCCATCCGGCAACGCCCTGCCTACGCTATGGTGTGATGGACAGGTCGTGGGCATCTGGATGGAAGAGAAGAAGGCGCGGGCCGTACAGGTATTGCTCTTCGAGCCAGTTGCCGTGGACCTTCGCAATCTGATGGAAGAGGAGGTTCAGCGCCTGAGCTGTTTCCTCGAGCACAGCACCCCGAACGTCCAGATCAAGCCATACCCGCAAGACGTTTACGCCAAGACGCCCTTCAGTCTCGGCCAGAGGACCTGACGACTGTGTCGAACAGAGGCATGGCCGGCCACTTGAACCAATACCTCAAGGAGGATTCCATACCCTGGCTCTTGGAGGAGGAAAACCCTTCCGTCCGCTTCTTCACCCTCCGCGACCTCCTTCACAGGCCCCGTGACGACCATGAACTTGACGCCGCCCGCGTGGCCATCATGACCTCGCGACCCGTCAGAGAGATCCTGGAAGCCCAATACCCTCAGGGGTACTGGGTCAAACCAGGCCGTGGTTACAGTCCGAAGTACAGGGCCACAGTGTGGCAATTGATGTTCCTGGCGGATCTGGGTGCTACGCCGGACGCCGCCATACGCCGGGGGTGCCAGGTGGTGCTGGAGCACAGCTTCTTGCCCGAGGAGGGGCTGTTCTCCGCTACCAAGACGGAAACGGGGACGGTGGCCTGCCTCAACGGCAACCTCCTGCGCGCCCTATGCCGCCTGGGCTATGGCGATGATCCCAGGGTCCAAATAGTGGCCACGAACCTAGCAGACAGGATAGTGGAAGAGGGGGTCGAATGCCGGGCCAACTCCTCCGACCGGGCCAGGAGAGAGACCTGGCTGCCCTGCGCCTGGGGAGCGATCAAAGCCCTCCGAGCCTTTGCCCTCCTGCCCCAGGAGAAGCGCCCGCCCGTGGTGGCTCGGGCTGTCGCGCGGGGGGTGGAACTCCTCCTCAGCCGTGATCCGGCCGTAGCGGATTACCCAAGCGCCGGCGGCAGAGTAAGTCCACTGTGGTTCAAGTTCGGATTTCCCCTCGGCTACCACAGCGACATACTGGAGACCGTCGATGTGCTGGCCCAACTGGGACACGGAGCGGACCGCCGGCTGGGCAGAGCCATCGAGTTCATCCTGAGCAAGCAGGATAGCCAGGGTCGCTGGCCCCGCGAACAGGCGCTGGATAAGACCTGGGCCAGGTTCGGCGAGAAGGGCAGGCCCAGCAAGTGGGTGACTTTGAGAGCCCTCACCATGCTCAGTAGGCTCCCCGAGGCCTCGGACCTGGACTGACCAGGGATCCGCCCCGCTAGTACTCCACCCTCTTCCCCGCGATGACCATGATCACCCTCTCCACGATCACCACCAGCACGATCACCACTGCGTCCACCAGGATGGTGATCAAGAACGCGAAGCTCAGGTGATCCAGAGCCCTCGACAAGAAACCGGACAGAGGGGATGAGACCTCCTGCAGGAGGCCAAGACCATACAGCACTAGTGCGGCCGCACATCCATAGAACAAGAGGGAGAGCCAGGCCTGTCGATCAGACTCGCTAGGAAGCATGGCGTTGCTGATGGAGAAGATCAGATACACCCAGAGCCAGAGGTTGGGCACGGAGAGGTATCCGCGCAGGGCCGACAGGAGTTGGTCGGGCGACAACTCCGCGTTTAGCCTACCAGGACCCCCAACGTCGAACACCTGGTAGGCGATGAGCAGGATCAGTAAACTCCCTGTGACCAGAGGCGCCAGCCCGATAAGTCCCGCTCGAATTGGATCGGTCCTGGCCATGGAGACTGAGCCCAGGCGGGTGCTCCCAGAACCCTTGGCCAAGGGGCCGATGCTGATCTTGCCCACAGGCACTCTCAGCAGCTTGGCTGTGATCCAGTGGCTTAGCTCGTGGGCCAAGACTCCGGGAAGGAGGAGGAGGAAATAGACGAGGATGGCGGCGTCATGACTGCCGCCCAGGAGCAGTCCCAACCCGTAGAGGTGTTTACTCAGCCACCGCTTGAGCACCACCAGGCCCAACAGGAGGACAACAAACCACAGCAGCGGTGCCCATTCACTCCAGTCTATCGAGTTGCCTCCTTGCCTATTCCGCGGGAATACCGGATGCGGCCTCTATCCCCATCCGGCCAGGGTCCAGCCTCCCCTTCAAGGTTGGAGGCTCGGTCCCTGCGACGCGGTCACCTGGAGCCTGTCAACACAGCCAATGTAGGCTTATGGTGCGAACGGTTCAAGGGCTGACCGCACAGGTCTCTTGGGCTGCCCCGGGGAGGCATCGAGCAGCCACCTACGGTGACCCGTCACTGTTGGGGCGATCGAGACTTCGCCTTCCAGTAAAGGTTCATCAAGGCCTCTGCCAGCCTGTGGGGGTCATGCTGCCAGGGGTTCTCTAGATCCACCAGGTTGTGCTTCACCAGTTGATAGCCATTCCCCAACTCGGTCGTCGGGGCCACGGCCTCCACGTTCAGATGGCGTGGGAATTGCACATTGACGTTGTCATTGGCCAGCACGTAGGAGAACAGACCCTCTCCTACGTGAGCCTCCAGGGCCCGGAGATGGTCATCGAGGGTGAACCGGTCCGTCTCTCCCTCCTCCGTGGCGATGTTGCTGATATACACCTTCGTCGCCGGCGATGCCCTCAAGGCGCTGGCGATGCCTGGGACCAGCAGGTTGGGCAGCACGCTGGTGAACAGGCTGCCCGGTCCGATGGTGATCAGATCCGCCTCCAGGAGGGCCCTGATCGCCCCGGGATACCCAGGCACCTTGTCAGGTTCCAGGAAGACCCTCTCGATGGGCCTGCCCGTCTTAGAGATACGGGACTCTCCCTCCACGCGATCTGAGCCCGGCGCCTCCGCGCCATCATCCCCCAACTCAGCCCAGAGGGTTACGTTCTCCAGTGTGGAAGGCACGATTTGACCCCTGGTGTTCAGCACCCGGCTGGACTCCAGGATGGCACGCTCGAAGTTGCCCGTCACCGCGGCCATGGCGGCGATGAAGAGGTTGCCAAAGCTGTGTCCGTTCAGGCCTTCTGCCTCACCGAAGCGATACTGGAACAGCCTGGCGGTCAGCGATTCGTCATCGGCGAGCGCAGCGATGCAGTTGCGGAAATCCCCCGGCGGCAGCAGCCCCAGGTCTCGCCGGAGGCGACCGGAACTCCCTCCGTCGTCGGCCACAGTGACGATGGCCGTGATGTTATCGGTGTGCTCCTTGATCCCTCGCAGGAGGGCCGACAGGCCAGTGCCACCGCCTATGGCTACGACTTTGGGCCCCCGTCCCCGCTGTCGATGGTTGTAGATGATGTCGGCCAGACTGCTCTGCCCAGGCGCACGGAAGGCGGATAGCAGTGACCTGTTGAGCTGCAGGACAGCGATGGTGATGGCTGCGACACCTGCTACACCAAACAGGAGTCCTCGCCAGACACGCGGGATGAACTGCAGAGTGATGTAGTAGAAGACAGAGGGAAAGGTCCAGGTCCGATAGACGTCCACGAGGAGATAGCCCACGCCCAGGCTAACGATGGTGATGCCGGCGAAGAGGAGAAGCAGCCAGCGCTTGACCCCCATCCCCGGTATTAGCCATTTCAGACTGGACCCAAACCTGGGCCGAAAGCGCATTCCGACGCCTCTTCTACCCCAGACTTATGATAGTCCACCTTCGGTGGCATGTCAATGAAGGCTCATGTCGCTTGATGTTAGGAGAGCGGTACCCACAGTGACCTTCAGGTAAGACGTTTCTGGCTACAGGATAATGTAGAAGGTATTACACCCCGCGTGCGTCTACGCGCCACCGAGTCCGAAAACCGGCTGGGACGACATGCACTTTCAACGTTGGCTAGGCCCCCAAGTACAATCTCGCTTCAAGGAAGAAAGGCTCCTCGCTGGGGAGCCTTTCTTCCTGACCGCAGGATCGCCATCTTACACAGAGAAGCCTTGCGCTATGGTCTCGTGGCTCTGGGAAACAGATACTCCGCATCTATGTTTGTCTCACCGACATCCCGTGGTACCATTTCGACCGACTTCGGCATGGCATTCTCCAGATCAAAGAGGGCTGTGTCTTCTTGCATCGATGATAGAGTTGCCTGGAAGGCAACATCATCAACAAACAGGTTACTGTAGTATGAGGAGTCGGTCTCAGCCCGTATCTGTACGAATACCGACTGGCCAGCATAGGCACTCAGATTCACAACGTGCTTCACCCACCAGCCGGTGTTGGCTGATTGGCACAGATCGTAGACATCAACGACGGTGCTGCCATTAACGATAACACCCGCGAAGTCGTGACCACAAG
>DATEXS010000093.1:0-10300 GCA_035256725.1 Anaerolineae bacterium | reverse complement strand
CCCAGGCAAAGAGGACGAACAGGTATCTTCCGCTGTTCGATGTTCCGTATAGCAGGTAGTTGCCCGAACTGGCCTTCCGTACCTTCAGCGGTGAATTGAAAAAGACCTCTTCGACCTCGTCGGGAGTTACGGAATGCCTGGCGAGGAGCTTCTCTATCACCCATTCCCGCCAGATGAACCCTTCAATGCGGCGTTGCATCCAGTTACGCTCCGTGTATATGCACTGTACATATATTATACATGCACTGTCAAGCGAGGTCAAGTCTCAGAAGTGCCTGCGCCCCGACGAGGAACCCCGGCTCGTAGTGCGCGCTTTAGGGCATCAGAAGACCTTAAGCAGTAACTACGAACCTTCGGGGCTTCATTCCTGCGCCCGGTCTTCTAGCTCGAAGCCCGCCGCCGCGAGCCCTCTGGTCAGGGCCTCCAGGGCGGCGGCCAAAGACGCCTCCACCCCTTCCCTGCCCTGCCCGGCCAGAGAAAGCGTGATCAGAATACGTATCCCCGCTCCGTACCGCCGGGCGCGGGATTTGATGTAGACGTCTGGATGGGCCTCCACCACCTTGGCCAGCACTGGAGCCAACGAGGACTCGTCGCCGCAGAGGGCGATGACCCTCTTTTCCTCGTAGTAGCTGTCACCGAACAAACGCTTCAGGGTGGGCTGCAACGTGTCCTCGTAGATACCTTTCATCTCCTCGGGGACGCCGGGCAAAGAGACCAGAGTCGTGGCCCCGATCTCCAGCACCGCAGCGGGAGCGGTCCCCACGGGGTTGCCCAAGGCCGACGCGCCTCGCGGCAGGCAGGCCATCTTCTTGCGGGCGTCGGTGAGGGTAGGATCCTTGAGGTACCCGTTCTCTGCCAGATACTGGTACCTGGCCTTGACCATGGCCAGGGCCTCGCCGTGTAGCTCGACGGGACGCGCCGTGGCTACGGCCACCCCCTGCATGGTGATGTCGTCTCCAGTGGGACCCAGGCCCCCTGTAGTGATAATCAGCCCTGGGCGCCTGTTGAGGGCGGATCGTATCTCGGCGGCGATGGCCCCGATTTCGTCCCTGACCATGGCCGCCCTGGTCACCTGTCCGCCGACGCCAGTGATCCTCTGACATAGCCAGTTGGTGTTGGTATCCTGGACGTCGCCAAGTAGCAACTCGCTCCCTATGGCGATGATCTCCACCCTTGCCTGCTCACTCACCCTCGTTCTTCCCTTCCTGTCTGCCCTGTCTCCAGGAGCAGCTTGTGCATCTTCAACTGCCCTAGCATCTGCTCCAACTCCCCCTGGCCGAGCACCCCTCTCTCAGTCACCAGGCCGCTCACGTATTCCAGAGGAGTAACGTCGAAGTAGCGGTTCACCACACTCACGCCCCGAGGATGATCCGGCCACACCTCCTCAGGGTTCCTGTCCTCAATGGCAAGAAACTGGTAGTCCGCTGGCAAGAACTTCTCCGTACCGCACAGCGAGTAGAAGGGTATCCCGCGCGCACTGGCGGCGAGGGCCAGCAGGTAGGTGCCGACTTTGTTGACCAGCCCGTCTGGGGAGACTGCGTCGGCCCCGACCACCACCAGGTCCACCCGTTCCATCACCTCGGCCACCCCAGCATCGATGATCACAGTGGTTGGGATGTGCCTTTTGCTAAGCTCCTCGGCCACGGCCCGCCCTTCGTACAGGGGACGAGATTCCGTGCACACCACCTCGAAGTCGCCTCCCTCTGACCTGGCGTGAAGCAGAGCTCTCAGCACGGTGGAACTCCGCGAGTGTGTCAGCAGTGTGCTGCCCGGCAAGATCACACCGAGGGCCTCATCGGCGATCCGCTCGCCCCTCGACACCAGCTCCTCTCCAAAGCCCCGGGCCGCGTCCCTCGCCCTTCGCCGCGCCTCTTCCAGGTCCACCACTCCCTCGAGCTCCCCTAGCACCCCGTTGACCAGGTTGAAGAGAGGGGCCATAGAGGGTTGGGATCTGATCAGCAACCGACCAGCATCGGCGAGCCCTTGCACGAATGAGGCTGTGTCCACGGCCTCTATCCGCCCCGCGAGAGCCATCACCACCGCAGCGCCCTTACCGGCCAGCTCAGCGGCGCCAGAGGTTCTGTCCTCCGCCAGTTTCCCAATCAGATCCCTGATGGCAACGTCCGCCATGGCTCACGGCCGAGGCGAGGGAGCACCGACCTTGAAGATCATCCCTCCCTTGGACTTGACTCCCCGCGTCGCGTTCATCGTATCGACGACTGTGGGGGCCTGATCCACGATCCATTGGTAGTCATAGGCCCTGTGCCCGGCTACGATGACCACGCAATCCTGGCTTCGGAGAAGCTCCTCGGTAAGGGGAGTAGAGGTCAGAGTCTGCTCCTCAGGGTAGAAAACGTCCTTTCCCACGGAGAAGTGATCGATGTAGGGGTCGTTGTAGCTCACCCTGGCCCCGCCGCTAAGCAGCAGCTCGATCACCCTCTGCGCGGGGGCATTGCGGGCGTCATCCACGTCTGGTTTGAAGGAGACCCCCAGGATCAGGACCTTGGCCTGCTGCAAGGTCTTGCCTCTGCTGTTCAGAGCCTCCGAAATCTTGGACAGCACGTGGTAGGGCATGCCCTGGTTGAGCTCAGCCGCCAACTCGATAAACCGGGGATAGAAATCATATTCCCTGGATTTCCAGAACAGGTAGTAAGGGTCCACGGGAACGCAATGTCCCCCCACCCCCGGTCCAGGGTAGAAGGGCATGAACCCAAACGGCTTGGTGGAGGCGGCCTCGATGACCTCCCAGATGTCTATGCCCATGCGTTCGGAGAGCTTGGCCAGCTCGTTGATCAGCGCGATGTTCACGCTGCGGAAGATATTCTCCAGCAGTTTGGTCATCTCCGCGGCCCGCGGCGAGGAGACGATGTGTACTTCCGGCATCAGCTTCTGGAGCACCAGCTGGGCCAGTTCCGCGCAGCGCGGCGAGACGCCGCCCACCACTTTGGGCGTATTGGTGACGTCGTACCGGCGATCACCGGGGTTGACGCGCTCCGGGGAAAAGGCGAGATGGAAATCGCCTCCAGCCTTGAGGCCAGAGCTCTCCAGGATGGGCAGTACGTCCTCCTCGGTGGTCCCCGGGTACGTGGTACTCTGGAGGATGATCAACTGCCCGGGCCTCAGACGTTGGGCTATCTCCTCGCTAGCGGCCACCACGTATGACAGGTCGGGAGTCTTGGTCTTGGTGAAGGGGGTGGGGACGCAGATGAAGATGACGTCCATCTCTTTCAGGATTTCTGGATCGCTGGTGGCTGCCAGGAGTCCAGTTCGCACCACCTCCGCCACGTCAGCGCTGCTCACATCCTGGATATAGCTCTCTCCCCTCTGTATGGAGGCTACGCGCTGTTCATTCGGGTCGAGTCCGATCACCCGAAAGCCCAGGCGAGCAAACTCCACCGCCAGGGGCAAGCCCACGTAACCCAGCCCCATCACACAAACGCGAGCTTCTTGGCCCTCGATCTTACGTTCCAGTTCCACCAGACGACCCTCCCGCCAGCGGCACTCCCTCCAAGAGAACGAGACTGACCAACCCGACCAAGAACACCACCGCTCCCAGGGCGTAGGCGACCATCAGGCTGGAAAACATGATTAGCACCCCTACGATCCCCAAGGCCACGCAAACGCCATATAGAAAGACCACCGCCTGGCGCTGCGACAGGCCCAAGGACACCAGACGATGGGACACGTGATCCCTGCCGGGATTGGTCAGGGGATTGATCCCCCTCCGCAACCGAGAGAGCACCACCAGCGTGGTGTCGAAGATAGGCACGCTCAAGACCACCACCGGGATCATCCAGGTGATGATGTCCGGCCGACCAGGGAAGCGCAGTTTGATGCCCACCGCCGCCAGGATGAACCCCAGGAACATGCTACCTGCGTCCCCCATGAAGATGGTAGCCGGGTTGAAGTTGTAGACGAGAAAACCGACGCAAACGCCCATCAGCGCTGCTGAGAGACTGGCCACCAGGTACTGGCCGTTCCAGGCCGCCAGCAACAGGAAGAAGGCCGCAGCCACCGCCCCCACCCCGCCAGACAGCCCGTCCATGTTATCTAACAGATTCATGGCGTTGGTGACACCCAGGATCCAGACCATAGTGACTAGCAGATTGAGGGTGGCGTGGGGCAGGAAGGCCACCTGCACACCAGAGACGACGAGGATCGTTGCCGCCGTCGCCTGTCCCACCAGCTTCAGCACAGGACGCACCCCCCAACGGTCATCCCAGATGCCCAGAAAGGAAACGATGGTCGCACCCACCAGGATGCTGACCGCCTGAGAGATCACCCAACCCTCCCCAAAGAGTAGCAAAGCCACGATAAAAGCAGCATAGATGGCCAGCCCTCCCAGCAGCGGGACCGGCGCCAGGTGAATCCTCCGGGAGTCCGGCTGATCGACGACACCCAGGCGCCCGGCGATACGACGGACGACGGGAGTCGCTCCGAGCACGAGGAGCAGTGCGCTAGCGAAGATGAGGATCAGGTTGATCACTGCGCCGCGGCCTCCAACTCGGCGATGAAGCCGTCCCAGGCTGCCGTCTCCTCCTGGGGCGCCAGTTCCCGCGCGATCCTGGCCTCCTCCAGGGCATCCTCGATACGCGCCATGTCCCGATAGATGATCGCCAGGTTGCGATGCGCCTGATACTCTCTGGGTGAAAGCGCTATGACCTGCTCGCAGTACACCGCGGCCTGTTCGAGCTTCCCTTGCTGACCCAGGAATGCGCACAATTGCACGCGCGGCTTCACCTCGCCGGGCTGGATCTCCAGGGCCTGCTCGTAGACCCGGGCGGCTGCCTCGATGTCCCCCTTCATGGTATAGGCATCGCCCAGGAGGAGGTAAGTCTGCACGAATTCCCTATCCAGGGCCAGGGACTGCTCATACTTCGCGATGGCCTCGTCGTATTGCCCGGTGATGAGGTACACCAAGCCCCATTCGTTGAAGAGCTGAGCGTTGTGAGGGCTAAGCGTGGTGGCGTCTTGGTAGTAGGCCACCGCTTGCTCCCATTTCTCCTGGCGTTTTTCCGGATCGGTGCTCTGCTCAGCCCAGATTCGGAACATGCGCCCCAGATTAGCCGAGTGATCGGTATTCAGCACGTTGAGCTCTCTGGCCTTGGTAAGCACGACCAAGACGCTGCGGAACAGACTCTCCCTATCCAGAGAGGCCAGTTGCTGCGGCGTCAACTTCAGAACATCGTCGAGCGACTGGGGCTCGAAGGCTGTTCGCCCCTCATCGTCATCGATTGATTTGATCTTCTCCAGAATCGCTCGCGCCATGAACAGATAGTACCAATCCTGCTCGGGGGCCGAGCGTATGCTCTCCTCATAGAGCGCCAGGCTCCCATCCCACTGTTGTTGCTCATCCAAGTTCAGACCCTGCTTGTAGTGCGTGTCAGCCCTCACGATGCTCAGGTTAGAGGTGAGCATCACTACACCCGCCGCTAGGCCGAGGAGAACCAGCGCCAGCACACTATACCAGTGACGGATCTTGGGCTGGACTCGCACCACGGCGGAGAGACTGAGGGCCACCAGGAAGATCACTGCCAGCACGACCACGTAGTAGAGCACAATGGCGTTGGACAGGAGTCGGGAATAGGCTACCAGGTCATCCACTGTCCTCACGTCGGGCTCATAGCTGACCAAGGAGTAATGGACCACGCCGAAGACTAGAAAGATGCCCAGGCTGATGCCCGAATGTGCGAGAAGCCGCGGAACGGTGCGGCCCTCCACACTCTGTGCTTCCGTAGCTCGTTTTTCGAACATGATAATGGCAGTACCAGCCAGCCAGGTCAGGGCGAGCAGCCAGGGCACGCTGAAGCCGCCGGCGGCCGGCTCCCAACTGCCCGTGACGTGATCGTAGACAAGAGTAGCCATGGCCAGTCCCATCAGCAGGGCCAGGGGGCCCGCGTCTTGGAGTGTTCTCCCCAGCAGCGCCAGCCCCGTAGATCCTCCTCCCTCCCGGACAGATCTCTTCCGGCGTCGACTTTTCCTGGATCTCCTGGGCTCCGTCTCAGTTGAAGGCGCCTGCTCCACAGCGACTCCCATCGGGGTGGTCTGCCACAGACCGAGACCTGTCACCACCAGCAGCGCGCAATACACCCAGAAGTAGGTCCTGGTGGCAGCCACCGCTATGCCGAAGTGTATCTCGATGAAGTGGGCGACGATGGCGGAGAACAGGGCGATGAGCAGGATCTGATCGCGGAATGAGATCTCTTGCGTATCCTGTCTGTCCCGCCGCGTTAGAGCGTGAATCACCAGATAAGCGAGGAAGCCGAAGGTGATTCCCACCGCCAGGGCGACGCCCGAGAATCGCCAGGTGCCCTCTACTGCTCTGGCTCCTACGGCGAAGAGGACCCCTCCCAGCACCCACAAGATGACATAGGTGAAACGCTGGGTGCGGTCCGTGGCGAACCCCAGCCACTTGAGGCCGTAATAGAACAGGCTACCAAAGAGCAACATGTAGGCGAAGAAGCCCATCCATCCCGTCATGGCCAGAGCGTCGAAGGTCTCATTGTGAGAGCGGTCTGGCGACGCGTTGCGAGCCTCATAGTGGGCCAGGTCGGGCGGATAGAAACGGTTATAGGCCACGAACATGGACTCCGGGCCGTAGCCGATCAGAGGGCGTATTACGTTCAGGCCATCCAGTTGATCGGGAGGCAAACCTATGGGCTCATGGGGACGGATCAGGTCGATGACCCCCTCCCAAATCAGGACCCGTACCTTCCCAGTGCCGGTCTCCGTCTCGAAGATTTCCCCCAGCCGTCCCACGTAGGGAAGTCCCCGCAAGGGAGCCAGGGGGCTGCCCGGCACGTTCAGCACGGCCAGGAACAGGATCCCGGCCAGGGCCGCACCTGCCGCCGCCACCCACAGCCAGGTGAGGCGGCGCCTCACCCCGAAGATGAACACGAAGACGAACAGTCCCACCAGCAGCCCTATCCAGGGGCCGCGGCTCTTGGTGAAGAAGATGCAGATCAGTTGAATGGAGAGGACGAAGCCGTACAATACCCCTAGCAGATGGGCACTCAGGAGCTCCTCTCGGAAAGTGAACCAGAAAGCGACTACGAAGAGCAGCATCAGGGCACCTAGAGCCAGGAACTCCGCGGCCAAGCCACCCGTGAGCACAACGTAGTTGAGGCGGAAGATGAGCAGCAGGAAATAGGACAGCGCTAAAGACTGGCCGGCGAAGAGCATCACGTAGCTGGCCATCCAGGCCGCCCGGGGCAAACGGAATCTCCGTCTGACCACTGTAAAGTGAAGCGCCATGGAGAGGGATGCCAGCAGCGCCGCGGCCAGCACAACGTAATAGCTGTACCCGCCGGCGACATGCTCGACATTGGACAAGAAGAAGAGTTGATAGCCGAAGATGCAGGTCAAGCAGAGGGCTTGAATTCCGAGGAGCGCAGCACCGAGAGTTGCCCCGCTCAGTTTTCCAGAGGGCGGCCTGCCTCCGTCGTCCTGCACCTCTGCTCCTCCGAACGAATAGAGGTTGGTGATGAAGCGACCCATGGTAACGGGCACGACCATGATCAGATATGCAGCTACGAAGATCGCGTTGCCCATGTTGGACGCCACCCGAGCCGTCACGTCTCCGCCCCAGGGCAGGGGATCCAGCTGAAAGTGCTGCACGACGCCGTAAAGAGCGACGGGCAAGCTGGTGACGATGATCACGGTGAGGAGACGTTCCAGTTGCCGCCGTGATCGCAGGGCGTTCAACATCAGCATGAAGATGACTACGTAGGACAAGAGGGTGTAGGTACCCTGCAAACGCTGGTACGAGCCCCAGAAGCTGATCCTGGGCACCACCGAGGTTATCGTGGTCAGCACATAGACTCCCACCAGGATCAGGGTGGGGACGACCAAAGGCGTGCGTAGAAAGGAACGCGCGTCCCCTTCCGCGCCGGTTGAAGGAGGTCTCTCTCTCCCCTCCCGCTGCTCCAGCAGCTTGACCACCCAGGCCACAGCCATGACCAGCGCTATGGAACGCAAGACGCTGAGCTTGTCCGGCTCGAACACGCGGCTGCTGTACACGTTGAAGAACAGCGGCACCACTATGGCGGCAGCCAGCCAGCCGGCTTCGATGATCCTATTGCAGAAAAGGGACAACTTGCTCTGCACTCTGGGAACCGACCTGTCCTTTACCTCATTCCTGAAGGTGGGCGCTGACCAGAGGCTCCAGCAGGGGAAACGCCGGTCAACTCATCACCCATCCCCCGCGCTGGAGGGGACCAACTCTTCCCGGCGCCTCAGCAACAGACGCAACCCTTCGTCAATGTCCACCTTAGCGCGGAAACCCAGGATCCTCTGGGCCAGCTCTGTGTCGGCCACCAGCCGGGACACCCCTCCGCTCTGCCCGGGGTTGTGCAGCGAGAGCACCCTCCTGCCGAGGAACTCCTCGATCTTCTTCACCAGGTCGTTGATGCTCACTTCCTCCCCGCTGCCGATGTTGATGATCAGGCCATTGGCGTGGTCAACCATCCCCGCCGTGGTCAGCGCGTCGACTACGTCGCTGATATAGATGAAGTCCCGAGATTGTCTGCCGCTGCCGAAGATGGTCGGAGTACTCCCCGAGAGGGCCTGCCTGATGAAATGGGGGATCACGGGCGGATGCGAGGGCGGCACTACCTGCCCCGGGCCGTAGGCATTGAAGATACGGAGCATCACCACCTGAATGTCGTACAGGGCGCCCAGGGCCGAGAGATAATACTCAGAAGCAAGTTTGGACACCGCATATGGATTGGGTGGCTGCACCAGTGCGCTCTCCTTTACCGGCTGCTCCTCCTGCTCGCCGTAGACGGTCCCCGAAGAGGCGAGCACCACCCGGCGTACGCCGGCATCTCTAGCCGCCGTCATCAGGCTCACGGTGCCCCCAACGTTGACTTCGTTGTATTCCACGGGATACAGTACGGACTCAGAGACCGACACCCTGGCGGCCAGGTGATAGACGACCTCGACATCCCGTAAGAGGGTCCACAGCTTGGGGATGTCGCGCACGTCCCCCCTGGTGAAGGCCACGGCGTTGTCCAACACCGAGGGATCCCCAGAGCTGAGGTCGTCGACTACCCGCACACGGTGCCCGAGATGCACCAGGTGATTGGCCAGGGCAGAGCCGATGAACCCGGCTCCTCCCGTCACCAGGATCTTCATCGTCTGCTCCTGAACCAGTCTATGGTCCTCTGCAAGCCATCGCGCAGCGGTACGCGGGCCCGAAAACCCAGGATTCTCTCCGCCTTATCCACGGCGGGCACGCGGCGGCGCGTGTCCTCGAAGAGTTCACCATACTGCGACTCATAGGGAACAGACACGATCTCCGAAGACGAGCCGATCAGATCCCTGATCGCTTCCGCTAGTTCCCCGATGGAAGTCTCTTCGGCCCGCGCGATGTTCAACACCTCCCCGTGGGCCCCATCACTTACGCCTGCCAGGACTGTCCCTTCCACCGTGTCCTCGATGTAGGTGAAGCACCGGCTTTGGCCACCGTCTCCGTGTACGGTGATCGGCCGCCCATCCAGCGCCTGGCTGATGAACTTCGCCACCACGCTGCCATACCCTCGCGGGTCCAACCGAGGGCCGTAGGAATTGAAGTAGCGCAGGACAACCACCGGCAAGCCCCTCTGGCGATGGTAAGCCAGAGCGAGGTGCTCGTCCAGCGCCTTGCCCACAGCGTAGCACCAGCGAGAGACAGAGGTTGGGCCCAGCACGCGATCAGCATCTTCACGCAGGGGGAACGCGGTGCCCTTACCATACACCTCCGAAGAAGAGGCTAGCACCACCTTTCGAGTGGCCTTGGAGGCCGCCTGCAGCACATTGTCCGTGCCCCAGACGTTGGTCACCATCGTCTGCAAAGGGTCATTCAGGACGTGTCTGACCCCCACCACGGCCGCCAGATGATAGACCACCTCGCACTGGCCCAGGAGCCGTGCCGTCAACCCTGCGTCCAGGATGTCCCCTTCCACGAAGCTAAAGTGAGGATTCTGGAAATTGTGCTCGATGTTGGCCAGTTTGCCCAGAGAGAGGTTGTCAAAGACGACAACCTCGTTGCCCTGGGCCAGGAGTCTATCCGCCAGGTGAGAGCCTATGTAACCCGCCCCCCCGGTGATGAGAACTCTCATTCTGTCTCAGCTCTCGGGCCCTTCGATGCGGTCCAGGAATGGGGTCTCCGTGTCCTTAATGGACAGAAGACCGACGTCACTCAGCGCCTGATCGTCGCCCCTGGCCAACGAGCGGCAGAGGATCACGCTCCCCGGCTCGCTGATCCTGCCGAGCTTCTCTCGCAGCTCCTCCCCGCTCCGCCGTCGCCTCCACTGCCTCT
>DATEXS010000092.1:0-13666 GCA_035256725.1 Anaerolineae bacterium | reverse complement strand
ATCAGCACCCAAAACGTGGTGGAGAAGGAATTGGCCAAGCAGGGACTGACCCGTCACGATGTGGGCCGCGAGAAGTTCGAGGAGAAACTCTGGGAGTGGAGGGAGGAGTACGGCGGCATCATCACCCACCAACTCCGCCGCCTGGGCGCCTCTTGCGATTGGACCCGCGAGCGGTTCACCCTGGACGAGGGGTTGTCCCGGGCGGTTCGAGAGGCCTTCGTCAATCTGTATCGGAAGGGGCTTATCTACCGCGGCGAGTATATCATCAACTGGTGTCCGCGGTGCCAGACGGCCCTCTCCGACCTGGAGACGCTTCACGAGGAGGAACCGAGCAAGCTGTGGTATGTGCGCTACCCGCTAGAGGAAGGTGGGTACATCGAGGTAGCCACCACGCGCCCGGAGACCATTCTCGGCGACACCGCTGTAGCGGTGAACCCCTACGACAAGCGATACAGCCACCTGATCGGCAAGACCGCTATCCTTCCCGTGCTGGAGCGCCGTATCCCCATCATCGCCGACGAGGCCGTGGATCCGGAATTCGGCACTGGGGCGGTCAAGGTCACCCCAGGCCACGACCCGACCGACTACGAGATCGGACTGAGGCACGGCCTGGAGATCATCAACATCATGAACCTGGACGCGACACTCAACGGAGAGGGCGGGCCGTACGAGGGTATGGACAGGTACGAGGCCCGCGAGAAGCTGGTGGGGGACCTGCGCGAGCAAGGGCTGCTGACCAGGATAGTGCCCCACCAACACGCGCCTGGCCGCTGCCAGCGATGCCAGACCATGGTGGAGCCGATGGTCTCCGAGCAGTGGTTCGTAAAGATCAAGCCCCTCGCCGAGCCTGCCATAGAGGCGGTGCGCGATGGACGCATAACCATCATCCCCGACCGCTTCACCAAGGTCTACTACAACTGGATGGAGAACATCCGCGATTGGTGCATCTCTCGGCAGTTGTGGTGGGGACACCGCATCCCGGTGTGGTATTGCGACGACTGCCACGGGAAAACCGTGGCCACCGTCGACCCTGAAGAGTGCGAGCACTGCGGCGGAAAGGACATCCGACAGGACCCGGACGTCTTGGACACGTGGTTCTCCTCTGGACTGTGGCCGTTCTCCACCCTGGGCTGGCCTGACAACACCGAGGACCTGCGCTACTTCTATCCCACCTCGGTGATGGAGACGGGCTACGACATCCTCTTCTTCTGGGTGGCCCGGATGATCATGCTGGGCATGGAGCACATGGGCGAGGTCCCCTTCCGCGTCGTCTATCTGCACGGACTGATGCGGGACGAGTTTGGGGTGAAGATGAGCAAGTCCAAGGGGAACGTGGCTGACCCGCTGGACGTGGTGGCCGAGTACGGAGCCGATTCGCTGCGCTTCACCATCATCACGGGCAGCAGTCCCGGCGAGGACATGAAGCTCTACGAGGAGAAGCTGGAATCGAGCCGCAACTTCGCTAACAAGATCTGGCAGATGGCGCGATTCATCACCGGCAATCTGCCGGAAGACTACCACCTTCCTTCGGGCGAGCCCGGGGAGTGGCCCCATCTGCGCCTGGAGGACCGCTGGATTCTGGCCCGGCATAATCGGGTGGTCAGCGAGGTGACCCGGCTGCTGGACAGCTACCAGTTCGGCGAGGCCGGCAAGCAAATCTACGAGTTCTTGTGGGGCGAGTTCGCCGACTGGTTTATCGAGGCCAGCAAGGTACGTCTCTACGGGGAGAGCGAGGAGGCCCAGCGTACCGCCAGGGATGTCCTGGTCTATGTGTTCGGACGAGCCCTCCGTCTTCTGCACCCCTTTATGCCCTTCGTCACCGAGGAGATTTGGCAGCACCTGCCTCGGGAATGCCAGAGCTTGATGGTAGCCCCCTGGCCTGAGCCGGGACCGGTGGACGAGGAGGCGGAGGCGCTGCAGGAGGAGATCTGGGAGCACATCCGCGATATCAGAAACAGGCGAGCAGAGGAGGGCTGGCCTGTGGAAGTGAGACCGGCCGCTTACACCGTGGCCGGTGAACTCCGGGAGGCCCTGGAGTCGCAGCGGGACGTCTTCGCCTGGCTGGGGCGGGTGGAGCCCAGGGAGATCGCCGCCCAACGGGAGCAAAGTCGGGCCGGAAGCGCCGTGGTCACCGGACGATTGGCCACCACCCTGGTGGTAGAAGTGGACGTGGAGAAGGAGCGCCAGCGATTGGAGCAGGAGATGACCAATCTGGAGGGTGAGATCGCCAGGGCGGAGCAGTTGCTGGCCAACGAAGGCTTCGTGAGCAAGGCCCCGGGGGAGGTAGTCTGTCGCGAGCGCGACAAGCTGGCCCGGTACCAGAAAGAACGGCAGAAGCTAGAGGAGAGACTGGCCAGCCTGGCCAGGTGACATGTTGCCCCTCGGCCACATAGCGTACGCCTGGGGCGGCCTCCGGCTGCTTCAGCGAAAGGCCGGGCTCTTCCAAGACGCCGACTATCGGCTGGTAGCAGCTTCGGCTATGGCGCCTGACCTCGGCGACAAGGCGCTAACCCTGACTGGCCTGTCCAGGCATAGAACGGGACAGGTCTGGGGCCATACCATGTTTTTCTGCCACCTGCCTGTGCTGCTAGCCACGCTGCTTTTCCGACCGGCTTGGCTGCCCTACACCCTGGCTTTGCATAGCCACCTATTGACGGACAGGATGTGGCGCTTTCCCCACACCCTCTTGCACCCCTTGTTCGGGAGGCGCTTTGGAAACTGGCGCGACCTGCATTCCTTCAGGCTGATGCTGGAGGCGTACAGGGAAGTGGTCAGAGAGGATAAGCTTACCATCCCTCTGGAGCTGGGCGGAATTGCCATCCTGCTGGGGCTGTTGATTGGCGAGCGGCTCTATCGAGCTGACCGTCTCCTCTGTCTGTTACGGACGGGGAGGCTCGCTGCCAGCGGGGGCGAGAGATGAGGGTAATCGCCGGGGAGGCCAAGGGCCGCAGACTGAAGATGGTGTCGGGGTCGTCCACGCGTCCCATCGGCGAGCGGGTCAAGGAGGCCCTCTTCTCCATCCTGGGCGACCGGGTGGTGGGGGCCCGTTTCCTGGACCTCTACGCGGGCACGGGCAGCGTGGGCATCGAGGCGTTGAGCCGGGGGGCCCGATCGGCTGTCTTCGTGGACCGGCAGAGGAAAGCGGTGGCCACCATCCGAGACAACCTCGTCCTCACCAGCCTGAAGGACAGAGCACAGGTGGTGAGCGGTGAGGCCCTCTCGTTCTTGCGTAGAGAGGACCTGGAGCCCTTTGATCTGATCTACGTGGCCCCGCCCCAATACAGGGGGTTGTGGGCCAAGACTCTGCTGGCGGTCGACGCCACGGATCTGTTGGCCCCGGGCGGCCTGGTGATGGTCCAGATCCATCCCAAAGAGTACCAGGACCTGGAACTGAGCTCGCTGGAACTGATCGACCAACGCAAGTACGGCAGCACCATGCTCTGTTTCTACGCCGAGTCCTGCTGAGCCTCCCGAAGGTTCCCAACCTTCAGGATGGTCGAGCGGCTCTGGTCTGGTTGTCCCCTGCATAGTCCTTGCGGATGGCCTTGACAGTGCCGGCAGACGCAATATATAATCCCCTCACCCACCCATGGACCCATACAGTCTACCAGGGCATCTGCACACTGCTCTGCGGATCTTGTAGCGGGAGACAGAGGAGGCTGCCGCCATGCAGACCGGGGAGAGAATCCTGATCATAGAAGACAATGAGGACATCGTGACCTTCCTCGCCGACAATATCCTCCACCCCCATGGTTACGACACTCTCATTTCGCGAGATGGACAGGACGGCCTCCGGCGCGCCCTGGAGGAGAGTCCTGATCTGATCCTCCTCGATCTCAACCTTCCTCGCATGACTGGGCTGGAGGTCCTCAAGGTACTCCAGAAGAGAGGCTCCGACATACCTGTGATCCTGATGACCTTCTACGGCTCAGAGGAGATCGCCGTGGAGTCCTTTCGCCTGGGCGTCAAGAACTACATCGTCAAGCCCTTCAAGTCCCAGGAGGTGCTGGAGGCGGTAGAGGGCGCCCTGGGAGAAAACCGCCTGCGCAATGAGAAGAAGCTCCTCACGGAGCAACTCATGCAGACCAATAAGCAACTGGAGCAGCGGGTGCGCGATCTCACCATGGTCTACGAGATCACGCAGGCCATGACCAGGCTCATGGACCTGGAGACCCTTCTCTCTCGGCTTGTAGAGGCCGCGGTGTTCTTGAGCAGTGCAGACGAAGGGATCCTCTTCCTCATCGATGAGGAGACGGGAGAGCTGTACCTGCGCGCTGCCAAGGGCGTGGGCGAGAAGTACGCCCGGGGGCTGCGCCTGCGGGTGGAGGACAGCCTGATCGGGCAGGTCGTCCAGACCGGACAACCGCTCCGCGTGACCAGCCCTGAGGACCGGCTGGAGTTGAAAGTGAAGACCGGATACCTGGTCAGTGCACTCCTTTACGTGCCGCTCCGGTTCCGCGAAGAGATCAAGGGCGTGCTGGGCGTATCCAACCGGGTCAGCGACAGGCCCTTCACTGCCGCCGACCAGCACCGCCTGAATATCCTCGCCGATCACGCAGTGATCGCCCTCGAGAACTCGCGGCTGTATGAAGGCGAGCAGCGCCGGGCCTTTCAATTGGCCATGACCAGCCACCTCAGCCATAGGATCGCCTCCATTCTGGATGTCGATGCGCTTCTGTCGGAGGTAGTGGAGCTTCTCAGGGAAAACTTGGGCTACTACTACTCGCAGATTCTTCTCCGCGATGGAACTGGGGAGTTGGCTATGCGCGAGGGCAGCGGAAAACTAGGCCAGAGCATCAAGGAGACCAAGCTACGGGTACCCATCGACGATCATAGCATCGTAGGCTGGGCGGCCAACCACGGAGAGACCCTCTGCGCCAACGACGCGCAGCAAGAGGCACGCTATCAGCCGCTGGACCTGTTGTCCCGCACCAGATCAGAGCTGGCCGTACCTCTGCGGATAGGCAGCCAGGTGATCGGTGTGCTGGACATCCACAGCGACCAGAGAAACGCCTTCGAGGAAGAGGACCAGACGATGCTGCAGATGCTGGGAGATCAAATAGCGGTAGGCATCCAGAACGCCACCTCCTATGAGCAGTTGCAGACCCATCCTGAGGTGGCTGTCCTGAGTGAGATCGCTGCTGCCATCAGTTCAGCCACCGATCTGGACCAGATCTTGGCCAAGACGATGGACGGTATCGCCGTACTCCTGGACGTGGAAGCTGGCTCGCTTTTGCTGGTCGATGAATCACGCAGCG
Organism: Anaerolineae bacterium; assembly: GCA_035256725.1. Classification (GTDB taxonomy): domain Bacteria; phylum Chloroflexota; class Anaerolineae; order UBA7937; family B3-Chlor; genus JAUVXJ01. The sequence continues at coordinate 8,408 of DATEXS010000092.1, read as the reverse complement.
CGCTGGAGCTCAAGGCCTCCCTGCACGGAAGGACAGAACTGGCTGGCCTGCCGAGCCTCAAGATGGGAGAGGGCATTGCCGGATGGGTCGCTCAACACGGCGAGCCCCTGCTCGTCAACGACCTGCTGGAGGACCCACGGTATCGTGAAGAGGAGGCCAAGGTTATCGGCCTCGAGGCGCATTCCGTCCTGTGCGTCCCTCTGCAAGTGCAGGGCACGGTGATGGGCGTAATCGAAGTCATCAACAAGAGGGGAAAGGCAGGCCAGAGCCGCTTCGATCAAGGGGATCTGCAGATACTGACCGCCCTTGCGACCTGTGTCGCCCCCAGCTTGGAGAACGAAAGGATGCGACGCGCAGCGCCGGTGGAGGTCGGCGATGCCCTTAGAAGGACCTTGGCGTCCTTCGCTGAGGGTGTCTCCCAGCCCCTAAAGGCCTTCGCCACCGCTACATATGCTCTGAAGGCCAGATCTCAACGCAGCGCCCTGGGCCCAGGCGATGAGACGATGGCCGAGTTGCTCGGCGCCATGGACTTGAGGATCGAACAACTGGCGTCGCTAACCAAGATCCTGAACGACCTGGCCTCGCCAGAAAGCGCCGCTGACGATTTGGCGAATATAGATCAGAGACTCCAGAAGCTCAAAGCCAAGTACCCATCCTAGGTCCAGTCCACCACCGATGAGAAGCGTATGCCCAGTCCAGTGTGGGGCCAGCGCTGGCCCGGCCAGACTGGCACTATCATCCCCCTGCCGCAAGCCACCTGACGTGACCGGAGGGGGCTTTTTTTCATCCAGGGAGGGACCCTGCCATGCACGGATCTATTACCGATGTACCTGGCATCAGAGTAGGCCACTACACCGATAGGCGAGCCGCCACAGGATGTACGGTGGTGCTCTGCGAGGCGGGGGCCACGGGCGGCGTCGAAGTGCGCGGCTCTGCGCCGGGAACCAGGGAGACTGACCTGTTGCGGCCCCTGCACCTGGTGGAGAAGATTCACGCCGTGCTTTTGTCTGGAGGCAGCGCCTTCGGCCTGGATGCCGCGGCCGGTGTGATGAAGTACCTAGAGGAGAGAGGATGCGGCTTCGACACTGGAGTGGCCAGAGTCCCCATCGTCCCCGCCGCCGTGCTCTTCGATCTGGCCATCGGTAACGCCGCGGTGAGGCCCGATGCAGAGGCCGGTTATGAGGCCTGTTTGGCGGCCACTCGAGGTCCCGTGGAGGAGGGCAGCGTGGGCGCAGGCACTGGAGCCACCGTGGGCAAGCTCCTGGGTTTGAGCTGCGCCATGAAGGGCGGCTTGGGCACGGCGAGCCAGACCATAGGCCAGGGCGTGGTGGTGGGAGCAATAGTGGCGGTTAATCCTCTAGGAGACGTGATCGACTGGCGAACGGGGGAGATACTAGCCGGTGCACGCCGGAGCGACGGGGGTTTTCTGGACTCGAGTCAGGCCATCAGGAGCCGCACGGCTGAGACCGCGCTGCCCTTTGGCCATACCACTATCGGCGTCTTGGCCACCAGCGCCCGTCTCACCAAGGAAGAGACCAATAAGGTGGCTCAATTGGCGTGCAACGGCTATGCTTATGCTATTCGCCCGGCCAGCGTGCTCGATGGCGACGCCTTGTTTGCGCTCTCTACCGGAGATGAGAGGAGTGACATCGACGCCATCGGCGCGGCGGGGGCTGAGGTCGTGGCCGAGGCCATCGTGTGGGCCATTAAAGAGGCCGCCTCGCTCCACGGTATTCCCGCATACAGAGACATGTCTAGCACTATCTGCAACAGTTGACACCGAAGGGTCCAGAAGGCTATGATGGACTCCCTTAGGTGTGGCAACTCCGGGGAGGATGTGCGGCGTGGAGCGCATGTCCACAGCAGACCCAGCCAGTGAGGCGCACGGAAGGAGCCCGAAGAGATGGAGACGCTGGAGACCAAGGAGCGAATCCTCGTTATCGAAGACAGCGAAGACATCGCCGTTTTCGTAACAGACACCATCCTCAGGCCCAGTGGTTATGAACCGTTGCTGGCTTCAAGCGGACAGGAAGGACTGCGATTGGCCTTGGAGGAGCGGCCTGCTCTGATCATGGTTGACCTCAACCTGTCCCAAATGACCGGCATGGAGGTGGTCCAGGGTCTCCGCGAGACTGTGCCCAGCATACCGATCACCCTCTTGGTTTACTCTGGTTCGGAGGAGCTCGCCGTGGAGGCCTTTCGACTGGGTGTCAAGAACTACGTGATGAAGCCGCCAAAACCGCACGAGGTGCTCAAGGCCATAGAGGACGGCCTTCGAGAGACCAGACTGCGGCGTGAGAAGGAGCTTCTCACCGAGGAGTTGATGCGAGCGAACAGCCAACTCGAACGCCGGGTGCGGGAGTTGACCATGCTCTACGGAATAACCCAGGCCATCACCAACTCCTTGGACCTGGAGACTCTCCTTTCCAGGGTGGTCGAGGCGTCTGTGTTCCTTACCAACGCCGACGAGGGCATGCTTTTCGTGGTAGATGAGGAGACCGACGAACTGTACCTCCGCGCGGCGAAGGGGGTTGCCGACAAACGTGCCTCCATGCTCCTCATGCCGGCTCGCGACAGCCTGATCGGTCAAGTGGTGAAGTCAGGGGAGCCCCTCCGTATCGCCACCTCGGATGCCCGCCTCGATCTGACCGTGAAGACAGGCTACATGGTCAATGCCTTGCTGTATGTTCCGCTCAGGTTCATGGGCAAGACGAAGGGAGTGCTGGCCGTGTCAAACCGCGTGAGCGACCGCGCCTTCAGCCGCACCGACCAGAGCAGGCTGGATCTTCTGGCCGACCATACGGTGATAGCTATGGAGGTCGCGCAGCTCCATGAGGCCAGTAAAGGCCGGATACCGAGCGTGTGGGGAGACTCCGTCGCCGAACTAACGGGCTACGCCTATAGCACCCTCAAGGCTTTTGCCGCGGACACGTATGCCCTCAAGGCCTCTGTGGAAAGGGGGCTGATCGAATGCCCAGACGAGACGTTGCACCGTCTGCTCGACTCCATGGAGCGCGGGATCGAGCAAATGGCCTCGGTGACGGAGCTGCTCCGGGGCCTGGCCTCGCCAGAGACCCCCGACCAAGAGCGTGAGGAGATGCAGAGAAAACTCCGGAGGCTGAAGGCCAAGTACGCCACGTGACGGCTATGCAGAAGGGAATGAGGCATGGTGGGCATGACTGACGGAAACGTCCTAGCCATAGATATTGGAAACACCAACATCGTACTCGGGGTCTACAGGGGGGAAGAGTTGGTCGCTTACTGGCGGATGTCCACCTCCCCTCACCGGATGCCCGACGAGCTGGCGGTGATGGTCAATTCATTCTTCACCTACCGCGGTCTCTCCTTCGCGGACATTGGGGACGGGATTGTCTCCTGTGTGGTGCCACCGCTGCTGCCGGTGTTCGAGGAGTTCTGCCAACGCTACATGCAGTTCGAGCCGCTGGTGGTAGAACCCGGCACCAAGACCGGGATGCGTATCCTCTATGATAACCCGCAGGAAGTGGGAGCGGACCGCATCGTCAATGCCGTGGCTGCCAAGGCTCGGTATGGCGCTCCCTTGATCGTCATTGACTTCGGCACGGCCACTACCTTCGACGCGATCTCTAAGGGCGGCGACTATCTCGGCGGGGCTATCTCGCCAGGGGTCACTGTGGCCAGCGAGGCGCTGGTCCAGAGGACAGCAAAGCTGCCTCGTGTGGAGTTGGTGGTGCCGCCCAGGGCCATCGGTCGGAACACCATCAACAGCATGCAGTCCGGGATCATGTACGGTTACATAAGCCTGGTGGAAGGCATGGTAGCGCGGCTGAAAGAGGAATTGGGTGCCGAGGCTCACGTTGTAGCCACGGGCGGCCTGGCCGAGTATGTCGCTCGTTACACTTCCGCCATCGAGGCCGTGGATCAGAACCTGACGCTGGAAGGCCTCAAGATGCTCTACAGGCTGAACCGGTAGTAGGAAGACCCGCTCCCTCCGCCAGCGTCTCACGACTGGCGCCCTGGAACGCGAAGGCGCGAAGAGTGGCGAAGGCCGCGAATCGAGACGAGATGAGCCGCTCCGACCCCTTCCGGTCATGCGCCCTCCCATGCTCGACGCACTACCTGTGCATCAACTCACTCAGCCCTGGGGCCCTTCGCGCTTTGGGGATCCGAAATCGTAGATCCCGTCCTCGACCGGCCATACCCGGCCACAGGCCGGGCAAGAGAGGCCGGTTCTCGACTCCTCGAGTTCCTCACCCCCGCAGGCGGGACACCGGAACAGGCGGTCGCTGGAGGGGACTTCCTTCTGGGCCCGCGTCAGGAGAAAGATGCTGGGGGCGAGGCGGAGAGGCGCGGTGGGCGACTGAAGTAGCTGGTCAACGCGGATCAGCCAGGAGAGGGGCAGGAACCTCTTGAACAGGTCCAGCCGCAGGGAGGAGACTGCCAGCGATCTTTCTGGGATCAGTGCAGTCCGCCGAAGCCCCTTCTCGACATAGGAGGGGTGGAAATCAAAGTTCAGGGGGGCAAATTCGACGGGCTCCGGGGAGAAGGGCTGACGGTGGGAGCGTCGGGCCAGATACCGCAGGATCTCCTTGAGGTTTCGCTTGTTGGGGTACTCCAGAATGTAGCGGCCCTGCGGGCGCAGGATTCGATGGATCTCCTCGAAGGCGGCGGGCAGGTCGGTGAGGTGGTGTAAGACGCGCACGGTAAGGGCGACGTCGAAGCTGGCGCTAGAGAGAGGTAGGCGGTAAACGTCTCCCACCACGTAGATGTATCTGCTGTCGCCAGCGAGCCGCTCTTGGGCTTGCCGAAGCTGGGACTTCGCGGGGTCCAGGAGGACCACCTGCTGGTAGCCCGCGTAGAGGTCCGCCAACCTACCATAGGCGGCGCCGATCTCCACCAGGCGCTCCCCCGTGGGGGGCAGGAGTCTCTTCAGGGCAATCCTCTCTACGGCATCCTCATAGCTCCGCCCTGCAGCCCAGAAGGATCCCTGGTAGTCGTAGTCCTCGTAGTCGCATAGCGGCTTGGGAAGCTCACCCATGTTTCACGTGAAACACCCGGCCTCTACCTCCGACAAAGGGCGATGACCCAGGGAAAGGGGTAGGCCACCCGTTCCACCGCAAACCACCTCCCTACCATGCGCAGGAACTGTGGCGCCGTCCAGCGATGGAGGTGTTCGGGATCGTTCCCCCAGGCCCTCACGTTCTTGCCCCGCAGGAGATTGGAGATCATGAAGAAGGGCTCGTTGGGCACACTGATGAGACAGTGACGCGAGCTCACCCTGCGCAACTCCTCGAGCGCTGGAATGGGCTCCCGCACGTGCTCCAATACCTCCAGACACAGGACCAGGTCAAAGCTCGCACTGGTGTAGGGGATCCTCCCGACGTCCCCCATCTGGAAAAGGAGCTCCGGATGCTTTTTCTTGGCCTCCAACAAGGCGGGCCAATCGTAGTCCACCCCGTGGATGGGCAGTTGCCCGTTCGACCTGAGCAGGCAGTCGATGGTGAACCCCTCACCACAGCCGACGTCCAGGATGCGGCTCGGCTGTGTGCCCTCCACCATCTCGTCCACCCGTCGGTGGAAATGCCAGATCAGGAAGCGTTGCAGCGGGTTCCGGTTCTGGTATTTCCGTAGATTCCCCCGGCGGCTGTACCCAGCTCTGTCAGCCCCAGGTCCAATGCCAACCATGCCTCATCCTCTCCCAGCAGCACCCGAACTTACCCTCGTACGCCAGGACGCTCAACGCCTCGTCGGGCGGACCGGTTTCACCGGCGAGGGGAACCTCACGCCTCCGCTATCCGAGCGCCCGTCTCTGTCTCGAGCAGCCTCTGTCCTCGTCGGATACGCTTGCCGAGGGCTGGATGGCTGTGCAGGAGCAACTCTACCCACCGCTGTGGCTCAACGTCCGCCAGGTTCTGATTGGCCAGCCTGACCATGGCGGACACGAAAGCCCTGGGGTTGCCCGTGATCTCCAAAGCGTACTCGTCCGCCATCCGCTCCCGCCACCGCGAGAAGGCATTGGCCAGCGGGGTGCTTACCGCGAAGAACGCCCCCATCAGCAGCGCTAGGAAGGGCATGGCGGCCACGTCGTCCGGGCCTGATAAGTTCAACACTCCCACCCCCCAACTCAAGGCCACATGCGCCACGTAGAGACCCACCAGAGTGAGCACCGACTGGACGGCCAACCCCCACCACAGGTCATGCCTGACCTGATGGCCCAACTCGTGGGCCAGAATGGTCTCTATCTCGTCTGGCTGGTAGTCGTCGTACAACGTGTCTCCCAGCACGATGCGCCTCGTATTGCCCAACCCCATGACCATGGCGTTGGCCGCCTTGGTCTTGCTGCTCAGGTCCATGGTGTACACGCCGCGCACGCTGGTGTCCGCCCGTTGAGCCAGGCGCTCCAGCCGGGCCGCCAACTCTTCGTCGTCCAGAGGCCTCAGCTTGTAGAAGAGGGGCACCAGAAGCACGGGCGCTAGGCTGGCCAGGACCACCGTGAACAACAGCATGAATGCCGCGGTGACCAGCCACCAGAGGTCCGGCATGGTCCTCAGCAGGAAATAGACCACCTCTACAACCACCAGCCCCAAGCCAAGGCCAATCAGGCCACCCTTGACCTCATCCGCAAGCCAGTCCCTCAACGTCTGATTGGACAACCCATAGCTGTGCGGCAACCTGAAACCACCGTAGTATTCTAAGGGGGACATCAACAGAGTATATGTCACGTAGAAAAGAAGGAAGTATGCCGCGACCACCAAGCCCGGTCGGCTGGTCCAGGCCAGTGCCCACCCCTTCCACGCCCCGGAGAGCCCACTCCCGAGCAACGCCAGCATGAAGCAGCCGCCCAAGGCCATCTCCACCGCCAGCAGCCGAAGGCTGAGCCTGGCGAGGGCCTTGGCCTCCCCCTGTCGCTCCCCATCGATGTCCTCCGGCGTGAGCATCCGCCCAACCGCGCTATCTTCAACCACGTCTTCCCAGACCAAAGCTCGGCGTCTATACAGTGTTGGTCAGTTGCGCTTGACATCGGAAAGTGCTATACTCGCCGCTTGCCCGTCATGATACCACAAAGGGTATACCCGGTCAAATACCCGTTTCGTGCAGGGCGGTTTCGCGCACGCGGAGCAATCCATGAGTGAAGGCAGGCACACCCTGATCACTCTGACGACCGATTTCGGCATGTCAGATGGCTACGTCGGAGTGATGAAGGGGGTCATCCTCCGTCTCAACCCCGACGTCACCTTGGTTGACCTGAGCCATGACATCCCTCCCCAGGGCATTGCCGATGCAGCCTACATCCTGAGAAGGGCCTACGAATTCTTCCCGCCGGGGACCATCCACGTGGTGGTAGTGGACCCGGGGGTAGGTACCGAGCGCCGGGCCATAGTGCTAAGCACCCCTGAGGCCACCTTCGTCGCCCCGGACAACGGAGTGCTTAGCTACGTCCTTGACCAGGCGCGAACGGCCCTCCAAGAGACAAGAGCAGTCCACTTAACCAACCGCCACTACTGGCTACGTCAGGCGAGTCACGTATTCCACGGCCGGGACATCTTCGCGCCGGTGGCTGCCCATCTGTCCTTGGGCGTGCCCCTGGACCAGCTTGGCCCCTGGATTGAAGACCTGGTCACCCTGCCTCCACTCCACCTGGAGCGCCAGCCGGGGAAGATCGTCGGACAGGTGATGCATATCGACCATTTCGGAAACGTATTGACGAATATCTCCCCTTCGGATCTGGAGTCCCTCGGCGACGCGCCGACCGTCCAGTTGGGCCGATTGTTGATCAGAGGTCTCAGCACCGCCTTCGCCGAGGGTGAAACTGGCAAACCCATCGCCTACATGGACAGTTCTGGCCACCTCGCCCTCGCCGTAGTCGATGGAAGTGCCCAGGAACGGCTACACTGCCGCGTCGGTGAGCTGGTGGAGGTATCGGCTCACCGACCCAAGTATCCTGCCCACGGAGAGCCCAGTGACTGAAAGCCTATTGGATCCCAAGGAGGTCGACGGTCTGGCCAGGGAGTTTGGCGAACCCAGACGCCAGTTCCAGGTCATCGATGTGGCGTCCTCCACGTACGATGGCTGGGCCCAGAAAATCTCTAGCGGGCCGGTGGCTTGCCGCGGCGAGGTGATTATGGTCATCGTTCGTCCCAATGGCCGAGTGTTGGTACACACTAAGGACTTTTACCCACAGGGGGTCTACCGCTTACTCAGCGGCCGTGTGCTCTGGGATGACGAAGTGAAGCAAACCCTCAGTCGCGAGGTCGCCGAAGAGACGAGCCTGGACGTCAGCGTGGAGTGTTTTCTCGGGCTAATCGAGTATGAGTTTCGGTGTATGGGGAAGTGCGTGCCCTTTGTCTCCTACGTCTTCGAGTTGCACGAGCGTGGAGGCAGACTCTGCTGTCTTGACCACGGCGAGGGCATCACCGACTTCCGCGAGG
>DATEXS010000091.1:0-2683 GCA_035256725.1 Anaerolineae bacterium | reverse complement strand
GTGACGCCAAAGGGTAGGCACCCACCTGCTACGGCAGGTTCAAAACAATGATAGCACACGGCAAGATGGGGGACGCAGCCACAGCCAACGGACTTATCGAGTCTGTTGGCTGTGGCTTTTATGGCGTGGTTACCCCTGGGACTCTTCCTCTTTCGGTAGTAGCTGTGCTAGAATGTGTGGGGTGAGAACAAAGGGAGAAGATGAGTTGGGTGCGGGAGTTCATCGGCATGGCCGGCTCCATCGGCTGGGAAGGCGTCCAGGAGCAGGACTACGCCTCTCCGGACGTCCACGTGCGTCAGCGTCCGGTGGCTGATCTGACCCGCGGACGGAGCGCCTCACTTCGCCGTGAGATGCTTCGAGATCGGGCCCGGGGGATACACTTCCCTGGACAAGCATGCCCACGACCATGGGGTAGTGGTGCTTAGGGGGTGCGGCCAGGTGCTTCTCGGCGAAGAAGTCAAGGAGATCTCCTACGGTGATACCGTCTACGTATCGCCGAACGAGGTGCACCAGTTCAGGTGCGTCGGCGACGAGCCACTTGGGTTTCTGTGCGTGATCCCGGCGCCCGAGGGTGACCAGTCATGAAGGCGGTCGTCTACCTGGGCCCGGGACGCCTCAGTTATCGAGATGTGGAGACACCGAGGGCTGGGCCTGGTGAGTTGGTGGTGAGGACCAGAGTTGCCCTGACCTGCGGTACAGACGTGAAGACATACCGGCGCGGCCATCACTTGATGAAACCACCGATGTTGTTTGGCCACGAGTTCGCCGGAGACGTAGTCGAGGCAGGGGATGGCGTTGCTGGATTCGCCGAGGGGGACAGGGTTGTGGCCGCCAATTCGGCGCCCTGTGCTTCGTGTTTCTTCTGCCTCCGTGGCCAGCATAACCTGTGCGAGGACATCTTGTTCAACTGGGGGGCGTTCGCTGAGTACATCAGGGTGCCGGCGCGCATTGTTCAGCACAACGCCTATGAAATCCCGGTTCACCTGGCCTATGAAGAGGCAGCTTTGCTTGAGCCGCTGGCCTGTGTCGTGCTGGGAAACGACGCCGCCGGCATCACCGAGGGCGACACCGTAGTCATCGCGGGGGGCGGAGGGCCCATCGGCCTGCTGCACCTGCAACTCGCCAGACTCAGGGGGGCTTCTCAGTTGGTGGTGGTCGATCTCAATGACGCGAGATTGGCGCTGGCCCGCAGTCTGGGTGCCACGCACGGGATCAATCCCACGCGCGAGGACGCTGCGGATGCTGTGAGGAGCCTGACAGAGGGGCGCGGTGCAGATGTGGTCATCGAGGCAGCCGGAGTTCCTGAGGTGTGGGAGATGGCCCTGGGCCTGGTCAGGAAGGGAGGCACGGTGTTGATGTTCGGTGGGTGCCCGGCGGGCAGTCGGGTGGCGCTGGACACCGACAGAGTGCACTATGGAGAGTTGACCATCAAGGGTGTCTTTCACCACACGCCCGGGACCGTGTCCAGGGCCCTGGGGTTGTTGAGTGATGGGCTAGTCCAGGCCAGGCCGCTGATCACCGAGCGCGTGCCGCTCAGAGATACGCAGAGGGCGCTGGAGATGGTGAGCGCTGGTGAGGCGATCAAGGTGGCGATTATCCCCTAGGGGGGGCAGAGAAGATTGCAGATGAGGGTCGCCAAGTACTACAGTCGCGATGACGTCCGACTGGAGCAAATGGAGATACCCGACATCGGACCCGGGGAGATGCTGGTTCAGGTGAAGGCCTGCGGCTTGTGCGGCAGTGATCTGATGGAGTGGTACGCAGACAGCAAGGCACCGGCGGTTCTTGGTCACGAGCCGGTCGGTTTTGTCTCGCGCCTGGGAAGCGGAGTGAGCGGCTTCACGCCAGGCGATAGGGTCTTCGTCCATCATCACGTTCCATGTTTTGTGTGTCACCACTGTCGGCGAGGCAACTACTCATGCTGCGAGACCTTCAAGAGCAGCGGCATCGACCCCGGTGGCTTTGCCGAGTACATCCGGGTCGCCAGACTCAACGTAGAACGAGACGTGCTTCATCTGCCCGAGAGGATCTCGTTTGAGGAAGCAAGTCTGATCGAACCGGTGGCATGTGCGATTCGGGGGATCAAGCGGGCCGGGGTCCGCCCGGGGGATACAGTCTTGATCATTGGCCTGGGCGTCAGCGGGTTGCTGTTCACCCAACTCTCTGGAGTGTGGGGCGCCGGCCTGATCATCGCTTCGGATCTGGTGAGATATCGTCTAGATAAAGCCCTGGGACTTGGCGCCGACGTAGCCGTTGACCCCGCGCGGGAAGACCTGCGGGCGACCTTAAGTGCGCGTACCCATGGCGTAGGCGCCGACGTGGTTGTCGTCACCGTGGGAAGTGCTGACGTCATGCGGGAGGGGCTGGAGTTGGTGGCTAAGGGGGGCACGGTCCTCATCTACGCACCGTTGCCACCCGGCGACACCCTGGATGTGGAAGTATGTGACCTGCTCTTCTCCGAGAAGACGCTGGTATCGACCTACTCCTGCGGACCGGACGATACCCGCCTTGCGCTTGACCTCATCCTTGAGGGCAGAATCGCTCTCGGCGGCCTGGTCACGCATCGTTTTGGGCTGGAGGAGGTCGGCAAGGCCATGCAACTGGCTGCGGATGCAGGCGAGTCCCTGAAGGTGGTGATTGTCCCATGATTGCGGACAAGCCAGGCCCGAACGGTTCCGGGGTG
>DATEXS010000090.1:0-6828 GCA_035256725.1 Anaerolineae bacterium | reverse complement strand
TTGATCCTGGCCATATCCAGGTGCTTGAACTCATTCCAGTCGGTCACCACCACCAAGGCGTCACTTCCCTTGGCCAACTCGTAGGCATCTTCGCAATAGGTCACGCCCGACAGGTATTCCTTGGCCCGCTCCATAGCCACGGGATCGAAGGCCTTGATGCTGGTGCCCTCGTTCTGCAAGAGATGGATGATCTCCACCGCTGGCGCTTCACGCATATCGTCGGTGTTGGGCTTAAAAGCCAATCCCAGAACGCCAACCGTCTTCCCATGAAGAGTTCCTAGCATCTCGCGCAGCGCCTGGACCACTCGCCGCCTCTGGTCGCGATTGATCTCTATCACCGCCCTCAATAGTTGGGGATGGCAGCCATGGATAGCCGCCATGTGCGCCAGGGCCTTCACGTCCTTGGGGAAGCAGGATCCCCCCCAGCCCACGCCAGCGTCGAGATAGGAATGGCCTATCCTCTTATCATAGCCCATGCCGATGGCCACTTCCTTGATATCGGCCCCCATTTGCTCGCAGATGGAGGCTATCTCGTTGACAAAGGAAATCCTATTGGCCAGGTAGGCGTTGGAGGCGTATTTGATCATCTCCGCCGTGCGCAGGTCGGTGACGATCATGGGCGCGCCCAAAGACAGGTACAGTTGCGCCACCTTCTCCGCCGCCTGTCGATCGGTTGAGCCCAGGACGATACGGTCTGGGTGCAAGAAGTCGTTGATGGCCGATCCCTCCCTCAGGAACTCGGGGTTAGAGACAACAGAGAACTCCAACCCGGGTGAGATGCACTGCTGCATAATCTCTGCCACCCAGTCACCCGTGCCAATGGGCACCGTGCTCTTGTTCACGATGATTATCGAGCCCGTGATCTCCTGGCCGATTCTTTCGGCCGCTCTTCTCACATACTTGAGGTCGGCCTCGCCTTCGCTGCCTGAGGGCGTATCCACGGCGATGAAAGCAAACTCCGCATCCTCCAGCCCCTCCGCATAGGAGGTGGTGAAAGAGAGCCTATCCACCTTGGCATTCCGCTCCACCATCTCCTGCAAGCCCGGCTCATAGATGGGCAGTTTGCCTCTCCGCAGGCCCGCTATCTTGGCCTCGTCTATGTCTACACAGACCACTTCGTTTCCCAGATCGGCAAAACAGGCCCCGGTGGTAAGCCCGACGTACCCTCCGCCTCCGACCACGCAAATCTTGCTCATCTAAGAACACCTCTCACTGATTAGTCAGCCGCCTCTCAGACCAGCGGGGATGATTGTCTCCAGACCCCCTGCACGGATCCCACGCTCACTCGCCTGCCAGCTGAGCCGCAGTCTTACCTAGCCTCACACTGTAGTTCATCCCACGATCCTGCGGGTAGATCTGCGCGGTGTTCGCGAGATACAACCCCTCCACCGGCGTGCGATGGGACGGGATGCGCCGCGAGTATCCCCGGGTGATGATCGGCTGCGCGGCGTCCTCGCGGAACAACCACAACTCCTCCACCCATTCTGGGCCAAAATCCGGGTTGATCTGCTTCAGCGAGGACAGGTAGTGTGTGAGCAGCTCCTCGCCAGAAGCAGCATAGAGGGGATCGGATCGGGACACATAGTTGCTAAGGTAGAGGATGTGCTTTCCGTTGTACCTCTCCGGCGGGATGAGGTTGGTGTGTTCGATAGCTCCTACAAACGGGAAGGTAGGATCGCTGATGTTCAACCAGTAGATGCGCGACAGCGAATCCTTGATCCCGAGCACCAGACACAACGCACTCTGATAGGAGACCTCCCTCAACTGCTGGGCGTATTGCTCGGGCAACCCAGGTGCTATGTCCAGGAAGACGAAGGAGGGAACGGTGGCTAACACCCGGTCCAGAGGCCACTCGTCTCCGGCCACGACCCCCTTGACCCTCCCCTCCTCGACCATCACCTGCTCGACGCCCCTGTCCGTCAGGATCTGACCTCCTAGCGAGGTAATCCTCGACGCCAGAGCGTCTATGAAAGGCTGAAAACTGCCCTCCATGTAGCCCAGCAGTTCCTTCGCCATGCCCTTGCTTCGGGACCCCACGCGGTCCTTGAACTTGCTGTATAGCCAGGCCATAGTTACCCGATCGGAGAACTCACCGAACTTGGCGCGCAACAAGGGCCGGAAGATGACCTGGTACGCCTGTCTGCCTGCGTACCGGTCTATCCACTCCTCAGCGGTGAAGTCCTCCAACTTGCGCCAGTCTCCGAACCTCTGAAGGTACAGAGTGATCAATCCAGCCCTCAGGCGCTGAAAGAAACCCAGGGGCTTGAAGCGAAGCAGATCCAGAGGCGTCACGAAGTCATAGATCTGACCCTCATAGAAGAAGCCCACCCGAGAGGAGAGCCACAGCATCCTCCCCGTCAGGCCCAGCTCCTCGATGAGCGCGATGATGTCCTTGTCGCCAGTGAAGATGTGATGGTAGTACCTCTCCAGACGCGCCCCTGCCACCTCGAAGGTACTGGCCTGCCCCCCCAGATAGGCCTCCCGCTCAAAAAGGACGACCTCATGCCCCTCCTTGGCCAACTCATACGCCGCAGTCAACCCCGTCAGCCCGCCGCCGATAACGCCGATCTTCACGAGCCGGCGTCCTCAGATAGAACTGGCCCGGTGGGTGCTGCGTCAGCCTCCACCGATCGTAGCTTCTCCATCTCAGCCCAACTGATACTTTCGCGCCACGCATAGTAGGCACCCAAAGCGGTGATGGGGAACCACAGGGCCGCGTGGAGGGCCAGAGTGAAACTCGTTGCCGTGGCCCTGGCCACGCCGAACAACACCAGGCTCTCTATGCCTGCCACTTCGAAGGTTCCCAGGTAGCCAGGTGAGGAGGGGATGCTGGTGGCCAGGTTGACGATGGCACAGGTGAACAAGAGCACGTGGAAGGGCTGGTGGAAAGCGAAGCCCTGCATGACGAACCAGTATTTCCAGGTCTCCACGAGCCACAAAAGGATCGAAATGCCCATGATCCAAAGCATGTCCCGCCCACTGCGAAGCACTTGCAGGCCCTCTACGAACCTCGCCAGCACGCCACGCGCCTCGTCTCGGAAGCGGGCCGGCACCAGGCGACCCACGACCCACTCGTAGAGCGTCTCGGTCCGCTTTGGAGAAGAAGCGATGATCAGAAAAGCCAGCAGCCCCCCAAAGAACAAGAGGCTCATGAACGGCAGGAGGGTGCCCAGGAACTCGTTGGTCGGGATGAGGGGAAGGACGGCAAAGACGAAGATCAGCATGGTGATGCCATCGAAGATCCGCTCCACGACGATCGTAGCCAGGCTCCCGCTGGCGCTGACCAGCTCCTTCCTCTTCAGAATGTACGCACGGATCACCTCTCCAGCCCTGAAGGGATAAACGTTGTTGCCCATGTAGCCTATGGTCACCACCGGGAAAAGGGTGCTCACGGAGATCGTCTTCAGAGGTCGTAGGAGATACTTCCACCTGTATGCCCGCAGCCAGACGGCGCCAAAGTAGACAACGATGCCTGGGATTAGCCAAAGATAGTTGGCCTCGCGCAGCCCCTGCCAGACCTCAGGCAGCTTCTGCCCCCTGATGGAATAGGCGAGAAAGAGGGCGCTGATGGCGACCCCTACCCAGAACCTCCATCGTCTCCACATGACCTGCTCATGTTACTACAACCAAGTCGTAAAAGCCAGTGTTCCGCGGTTCTCATCTTGACAGGGGCATCTACAAATGCTATGATTGCCGTGCTGTGTTCCGTGCAGAGCCAATTGGGTCGTCCAAGAGCATGGAGTACTGTGCACCGCTGGTCCTCGCCGTTGGCGAATCCCCTCTTCCTACCTGTAGACCGGACTCATCACGCCACGCTCGGAAGGAGAAGTAACCATGAGATTCAAGCTGCTGTCTGACAGGGACACAGAGGCCATAGATGCACTGAAGCAAGCCCATGGCGGCGCAGAACAGGTCTCCCAGACTATCAAAAGTATGAGAGACTACCAGACCAGAAGGAAGATCCTCGCCAACACCGAGTACGCCGGGATGATCGAAGAGGCAGAGGAGTTGGTCAAGGGGTTCGCCAAGGTAGAGGATTTTGAGGCTCAAAACCACATCAGCTACCAGAAGGGTATGGGCACCGCGACCGCCCAGGTCTCGGGGTTCCAGGGGGCGAGAGTCACCCATCGGTGTATGCAGAGGATCTCTGAGAGCGTGGACACGGAGGTCCAGGCGCTGGTGCCCGCCGAGATGATCTCCGTAGTAGCGCTGACAGAGGACTATGTGTACAGCGGGAACCTGATGGCCACACTGGCCATGGCCGAGAACATCATGGGCGTAAACTGGTTCTGCTCCACCAACCTGGTGGGCACGCCGCTGCCCGAGAAGAGATTCAAGGATGTGGAGAAGGCTACGGGTATCCAGTTCAAGACCGAGCCTGCCGGCGATGGCTTGGCGAAACTGGTGCTGGCCAACCAGGGGACCTTCTTCGGCAACTTCGGAGGTATCGAGGTCGCCAACGACAACCACCTCATCTATCTGGACGGCATCACCCGCGCTGCCAAGACCACGGGAGCCAACTTCTTCCTCAACCCTAGCTGGAGCAGCATCATCGCCGTCTGCTACTATGGGCGCGACATCCCCAACCTCTACATCAAGGTCTCTATGCTGCTCTCCACCCAGAACCTGATGCAGTTCCGAATGCTCCTCAACATCATGAATGAGTATCTCAGAGACGATGGTACCAGCCCTATTCGAGAGATCAACATCGGCAACGCCGTGTCGCCGGAGAACTTCGTCCGCTGTAGCGAGGAGCTACAAAGAAGCGGCATCAAGAATCTCGATCTGGCGGCCCACATCCTGATCAACCCCGATCTGGGGCGCGCCGACTTTGACTGGTTCGACGAGTCACTCAAGGTCCTGGAGAGCGGACACAACCTGACCTTCAAGTACGAGAGCGACGGGCAGCGCAGACCGTACGACACCATGGAGGCCTACTTCCTTCCCGAGGAAGAGAGGAAGGCACACGCAACCGAGATCGGAGACGTCATCTACTACAAGACTCTGCAGTGCACAAAACACGCCAGGGAATACATGAGCAGGGGTATCCCGGTCAAGTTTGGCCGAAGTTCTCACCGCTGAGCCGGGCGAAGGGTAGCCAGCCTCTTCTCGGGGGGGAGTCCGTCCTCCGTCTTGGCTGGATGCTCTCCCGGGTCCGGAGCCGGGCAGCAGCCTTCTCGCCTCGACGTATGCCCCGGAAGAGACGGCGATCATCTGTAATGCTTCCCTGGCGTGAGGGAGAATGCTCCTTGACGCGACAGTATCGGCCCAGCATCCAAGGCCACCAACTCCGGTGGAGGAGAATATGATGACCAGTACCAGTTACCGCCCCGGCGGCGTTAATCCCGCCCTGATCACACCCTTTACCAGAGACGACGGCGTAGATGAAGCGGCGCTTCGCCAACTGCTGCGCTTCGTCCGGCCCCACGTCGACGGCGTCGTGCCCTGCGGCACCACCGGCGAATTCGTCAACATGTCCCCTGCGGAGCGCCGCCAGGTGCTGGAGATATGCCTGGACGAGGTGGGGGGTCAGATACCGGTCATCGCCGGTACCGGCGCGGCCTCCACGCGGGAGGCTATTGAGCTGGCGCGCCACGCGGAGGAAGCGGGCGCCGCCGCCTGTCTGGTGGTCACTCCCTACTATCTCCACCCCTCGGACAAGGGCATCTACCAGCACTTCTACGAGATCGCCAAAGCGGTGGGGCTACCCCTCATCCTCTACAACATCCCGCAGACCGTGGATGCGTACCTTCCGCGCGAAGTGTTGGAGGACCTGAGCGAGATCGACAACATCGTGGGACTTAAGGATTCGTCGGGTAACCTACCCTACATGATGGAAGTCCTGGAGATGACTCAGGGACGCCTGGACGTGCTGGTGGGCCACGACGAGGTCGTCCTGCCGGCCCTGGCCGGCGGATGCAGCGGCATGATCCTGGCCAGCGCCCAGGTCTTCCCCGAGGTCTGGCAGGAGGTCTTGCGCAAGGTCCAAGAGGGAGATGTAGAGGGCGCCCGCCGAGCGCAGAAGGAGGTCCAGAAGCTAGCCCGCATCTTCGTGCGCTACGGTGGCGGCGTGGCCGTGAAGGCAGCACTCAACATGATGGGCCTGCAGGTAGGGCACCCTCGGCGACCGCTGAAGCCCGTGGGCGGCGCCCTGATCCACGAAACCAGAGCCGAGATTCAACTGGAACTGGAGAAACTGGGCAAGATTCAGCCCCAGGATACCGGCTGGGCTATGCCCAAGGGCCCCCTGGAAGACAGGTTCAACGACATCGGTGTCTCGGCCGACACTATCGAGCAGAATCACGTTCGCCGCGGAACCGCCACCGAAGGCCGGGGCACCGAGCAGGTGGGCATCGACCTGGTGGTGGGGTCCAAGAGCGGGCCCATCGGCCTGGCCTACGCCCGCCAGCTCACCCACCCCAGACATGGCTTCGAGGCGCTGACCACCATCGCCGAACCCAATCTGACAGTAAGGCCATCAACCCTCATCGTCCCTACTATCGAGCTGGTGAATCTGCGCCAGGCCAGCATGGTCTACGGCCCCACTCAGGCTGCGGTGGCCAGGGCCATCCTGGACAGCATCGAAGAAGGCACCATCCCTGATGACGACCTGGAAAAGACGGTGATGATCGCCAAGGCCACCATACACCCCCAGGCGCTGGACCGTCACCAACTCTATGCCAACGTTCGCCGAGCCATGTACAAAGCCATCAAGATGGCCTACCGCAAGGTTGGGCCTAGCTGAAGGAGTATCGGGAGGCAGAATGAGAGAGTGTAAGATAGAGCAGAACAAGGCTAGTTGCGCCTGCACCTATGATTCTTGCGGCC